>JAEXNS010000262.1 GCA_023439605.1 Bacillota bacterium
CGGCACTATTTAGAACTAAATTTACGCCTTTACTTTTTATATGATTATGAACATCGCATGACATTTCATAATCCAAAGGAGCAATTACATGATTAGAAAATTCTACTACAGATACTTTTAAACCAGAATAAATTAAATTTTCAGCCATTTCTATACCTATGTAGCCTCCACCAACTACAACAGCACTTTTAGGCTTTTTATTTTCTATATATTCTTTAATTTTATAAGTATCAGGAATATTTCTTAAAGTGAATATAGCTTCATTTTCCAAACCTTTTATATTTGGTTTTATTGGTTCTGCACCAGGAGAAAGAATAAGTTTATCATACGATTCTGTGTATATTTCATCAGTTTTATGATTTTTTACAGTTACATATTTTTTTTCTTTGTTTATTGCAATTACTTCGCTTTTATTTCTCACATCTACATTAAATCTTTTGTTAAAACTTTCAGGTGTTTGTAAAGTCAAAGCAGACTTATCCTTTATTTCTCCACCTATGTAATATGGTAATCCACAGTTTGCAAATGAAATATATTCACCTTTTTCAAACATTATAATTTCTAAATTTTCATTCAATCTTCTTAACCTAGCTGCAGCAGTAGCACCACCTGCAACACCACCAACTATTAAAACTTTATTCATAATTATGCACCATCCTTAAAATAGATATTTTTTTAACAGATAACATATGTATATTTTAATTATACACATGTATAATTAATTATCTGTGATAAAGTTACATTTTTATGATAATGCTAAAATAAACTTTCTAAACTTTAATCATATTAAAGAAATGGTTAATATTCAGCCATATGTTAAAGGCAAAGATGTTTTACAGAAGGTACAGAGCGACCGGAAAGCTCGGTCGACTCCGCAGAGTCGATACTTCTATAAAGCAACAAACTTTAGTAGCGAAGTAGTAACAAGAAATGATAAACAATTTAAACTAAAAAGCTTATATATTGTTTATCATTGAATTTCTTTATTTAATTATTTTTTACTCTATCATTGTACAAGTTTTCTATACTTCTATCATATGTTGCTTCAATTTCTTTAGAAAAAAGCATCCAGGAATTCCACCCTCATGATCTCTATGATACTCAACACATTCACAACATTTACCATGTCTAGGGCAATCATAAGTACAAGAACATTTATTATCACTAATACATCCCAAATTTAAGCACCGCCTTAAATTGATTTATTTTCTTCTTGTTCAACACGAACAGCTTTTAACATTATAGCACATTCTAATCTTTTTTTCATAAGTTGACATGACAACTTATGAATATTATGTATATCACCTGCATATTGATAATTATTTGCGTTACATCCTCCACTACAATAAAACTTTGCCCAACAATTTGTACATTCTGGTTTTGAATAAACATTCGTTTTGGCAAATTCTTCTTTAATGGACTCATCAAAAGTTCCTTCATGAAGATTTCCCATTTTAAACTTCTCTTCTCCAACAAATTGATGACAAGGATATATGTCGCCTTCAGGAGTTATTGCAATATAATCATTTCCACAACCACAACCACGAAGTCTCTTAATAGCACATGGTCCTTGATCTAAATCTATCATAAAATGAAAGAAATTGAACTTAGGCTTGATTTTTTCGCTTTCTAAAATCATCATTGCTAAACGTTCATATTCTTTGAATACAGCTGGTAAATCGCCTTCTGTTATTGCATATGGTTCTTTTGAGTTACAAACAACTGGTTCAACTGAAATTTGATCAAAACCTTCTTTGTTTAGTGAAAAGACATCTTCTGCAAAGTCAAGATTATATTTTGTAAAAGTACCTCTTACATAATAATCTTTATCCCTGTCCCTTTTTTCAACTAACTTTTTGAACTGTGGCATTATCCTATCATAACAACCAGTTCCATCTAAACGTTTTCTCATTTTATCATTTACTTCTGGTCTACCATCTACAGAAAGAACTATATTTGACATTTCCTTATTTATAAAATCAATTTTTTCATCATCTAAAAGCATTCCATTTGTTGTAAGAGTAAATCTAAAATTTTTATTGTACTCTTTTTCCTTTGAACGTGCATAATTAACTATTTGTTTTACAACTTCAAAATTCATCAATGGTTCTCCACCAAAAAAATCCAACTCAAGATTTTCTCTATCTTGAGATTTTTCTAAAAGAAAATCAATTGCTTTTTTCCCAGTCGCAAAGTCCATTAATTTTCTACCGCCACCAAAATCTCCAGTTGAAGCAAAACAATAATCACACCTTAAGTTGCAATCATGTGCAATGTGAAGGCACATTGCTTTTACAGGAGAATTTATAGCATCCTTAGCATATTTACCATATACATCTTCAGAAAAAAGAATTTTTTCTTCATATGCCTGAACAACTTCCTCATAACATGTTTTTATATCTTCCTCTTTATAAAAACGCAATAGCTTATCTACTACTTTTTTAGGACATTCTTTTTCAAATGGTGGTTCAACATTGTCTAGCATATCATATAGTAAATCATCGACAACATGAACTCCACCGCTATTTATGTCTAAAACAATATTATATCCATTTAATTTATACTTATGTATCAAAACTGACATCACCTTTTCTATTATTATAACATAAAATTAAAAGGGACATTTCTGCCCCTTTATAATTCGAACAAATTCAAAAATCATTTTTCACATTTTTGATTTGCTACTGTACATGATGTTTTGCAAGCTGATTGACATGAAGCTTGACACTTACCGCAACCGCCTTTTTTAGCTGTTTCTTTCAAATTTGCTTTATTAATAGTTTTTATGTGCTTCATTAAATAACCTCCAAAAGAATAACTTAATATGTATTATATCATAAAAAAACAATATAATCAAGAGTTTTTTACAAGAAAAACACATAGCCAACACATAACGTCAATATGTATATTATGCATTTAAAATCAAAATATATTTAGTGAGTTTACACAAAAATTTAAATTTAATAAAAACTATTCTTCAGTTTCTTTCTTTTCTTCTTTTGATTTTGATTTCTTGATGTTTACTTTTTCTTCTTCCATTTTTTCATGTAAAGTTGCATTTTCTCTAATTGCCCAAACTTTTATTCTCAATTTACTTTTATCTCCACCAGTTTCTATAACAACTGTGTCGTCTGTTTTTCTAACAACTATACCAACTATTCCGCCTATAGTTGTAATTTCATCCCCAATTTGAATGTTTTCACGCATTTGCTTTTCGTCTTTTTCTTTTTTCTTTTGAGGACGTATCATAAAGAAATAAAGCACCACTAACAAAGGTACAAACATAATTAAAGAACCAAACATTGATGGTGTTGATGCATCATTTGCCATAAAAACTTGTGTAATAAGACCTAAATTCATAAAATATCTCCCTTAAATAAGTTATATAAATAACTTTTAATTTCTGTTTTTTGATATATATTCATCAATTGATTTTGCTGCTGTTTTACCAGCACCCATAGCTAATATAACTGTAGCTGCACCTGTAACAGCATCACCGCCTGCATAAACTGCCTCTTTAGTTGTTAACATGTCTTCATTTACAACTAAACAGCCTCTTCTATTAACTTCTAAACCTTCTGTTGTAGAACGAATTAATGGGTTTGGAGATGTTCCTATTGACATTATTACTGTATCTAATTCTAGTTCAAAATTAGAACCTTTTACTTCTACAGGGCTTCTTCTCCCACTTTCATCTTTTTCACCTAACTCCATTTTTATACATTCCATTGATTTTACTCGACCTGTTTCATCACCATTTATTTTTATAGGATTATTTAATAGCAAAAATTCTATACCCTCTTCTTTTGCATGATGAACTTCTTCTCTTCTAGCTGGTATCTCTTCTTCTGAACGTCTATAAACAATATAAACATTTTCAGCACCCATTCTTTTGGCACTTCTCGCAGCATCCATTGCAACATTTCCGCCACCTACTACTGCTACTTTTTTTGCTGCTTTTACTGGTGTATCATAGTCACTTAAATAACCTTTCATAAGGTTAATTCTTGTTAAATATTCATTTGCAGAATAAACTCCTCTTAAGGCTTCACCTTCTATTCCCATAAAATTAGGAAGTCCAGCACCTGAACCAATAAATACAGCCTTATATCCCATTTCTATAATTTCATCCACTGATAAAACTTTTCCAATTACCATATTAGTCATAATTTCAACACCTAAGTCTCTAAGTGTCTGAATTTCCTTTTGCACTATAGCTTTTGGTAATCTAAATTCAGGAATACCATACATTAAAACTCCACCAGCAACATGAAAAGCTTCAAAAATAGTCACTTGATAGCCGAGTTTAGCTAAATCACCAGCACATGTTAACCCTGCAGGACCAGCACCAACAACAGCGACTTTATGTCCGTTTGATTGAGGTTTTTCAACTTTAACTGGCTTATTTTCCATTATATAATCCGCTACAAATCTTTCCAACCTTCCAATAGCAACTGGTTCACCTTTTATTCCTCTTACACACTTCCCTTCACATTGTGTTTCTTGAGGACATACTCTTCCGCATACAGCTGGTAATCCATTTGTGGAAGTTATAATTTCATATGCTTTTTCAAAATTTTCATTTGTAACTTCTTTTATAAACTCTGGTATTCTTACACTTACAGGACATCCTGCAACACATGGTTTTGTTTTACAATCTAAACAACGTTTAGATTCTTCAACAGCCATTGACTTTGAGTACCCTAAAGTTACTTCTTCAAAGTTAGTTGCTCTTACTTTTGGCTCTTGTTCCGGCATTGGAACTTTTAATAGTGACATATTCGCCATTATACTTTACTCCTTTATACAACCTATGATGTCATTTTACAACTATGTTCTTCTTCTTTGTAAGTTGCATTTCGATTCATAAGTTCATCAAAATCAACTTCATGTCCATCAAAATCAGGGCCTTCAACACATGCATACTTTATTTTACCACCAACAGTTACACGGCATCCACCGCACATACCTGTTCCATCTATCATTATTGGATTTAGTGAAACCATTGTTTTAATTCCATATTCTTTTGTAAGTTCTGATATAAACTTCATCATAATAACTGGACCTATTGCAATAATCAAATCGTAATGTTTACCATTTTCAATTTGTTCTTTTAAAGCATTTGTTACAAAACCTTTGATTCCATAAGAACCATCATCAGTTGTTATAATAAGTTCATTAGATACCTTTTTAAATTCATCTTCTAAAATTACAATATCCTTGTTTCTAAATCCTGCGATTACATCAACATTAATCCCTTTTTTATACAAAGATTTTGCTTGTGGGTAAGCAATAGCACATCCTACCCCACCACCTACAACACAAACACTTTTTACATCTTCTCCTGTGTGAGTTGGTAGTCCTAATGGGCCTACAACATCAAGTATACTATCTCCAATATTTAGCTTAGCTAATTGTTGGGTTGACTTACCAACTATCTGAAATATTAAAGTTATAGTACCTAACTCTCTGTCATAATCTGCTATAGTTAAAGGAATTCTTTCTCCCATTTCATCAACTCTAAAAATTATAAATTGACCTGCCAAAGCTTTTTTTGCAATAAAAGGTGCTTGTATTTCCATTAATGTAACAGAATCATTCAAATTGCGTTTGTTAACAATTTTAAACATTTAATAAATACCTCCCGAAAATCCAATAAAAACTCATTTTATTTCACTGGTTACATATATTTAATTTTATCATAAAAAATATAAAGTTGCAAGTCATTTTAAATAAAATTTCATATAAAAAAGACGTGGTTTTCTTTATAATTAAACCACGTCAATAAAAATTTAATTAATTGCCGATTTTAACTCGTCAACTTTATCTGTTTTTTCCCAAGCAACATTTAAGTCTTCACGACCCATATGTCCATATGCAGCCAATTTACGGTATTGAGGTTTCTTTAAATCAAGCATGTTTATAATTGCTGCTGGCCTTAAGTCAAAAACTTTATTTATAGCCTTTTCAATTTTTTCTTCCTCTATTTTTCCTGTTCCAAAAGTATCAATCATAATTGAAACAGGTTTGGCAACACCTATAGCATATGCAAGCTGAACTTCACATCTATCAGCAAGTCCTGCAGCAACAACATTTTTTGCTATATATCTTGCAGCATATGCAGCTGAACGATCAACTTTTGTAGGATCCTTTCCAGAAAAAG
>JAEXNS010000305.1 GCA_023439605.1 Bacillota bacterium
TCTTTTCCCTTTATCTTTACCTGTACCACCTAGAGTTACACCTTGATATATAAGACAATTATCTCCTATTTCCGCCGTTTCACCTATAACAACACCCATGCCATGATCTATAAATAAGCCCTTGCCTATCTTGGCACCAGGATGTATTTCTATTCCTGTAAAAAATCTGGAGACTTGTGACACAATTCTTGCCAATGTATATAACTTGTTAATATAAAACCAATGTGCAATTCTATAATCTCTTACAGCATGAAATCCCGAATACGTTAGCCAAATTTCAAACGAACTTCTTGCAGCTGGATCCCTCTCTTTTATAGCAGAAATATCTTCTTTTAAATTTTTAAAAAGCATATAAAATAAACTCCCCACATAATAACAACTCAAAAAAATAAATTTTTAATAAAAAAATAAAATATCAACGATATTTTAGAAAAGCATTAAAGTTTTACTCGATTTTTTTCAAAAAATCTTAGGTTTCCAAAGGGCACCGCCCTTGGTCGCTTTCCGCAGAAAGCGAAATACCTATGCTTTAAGAGCTTCTTTGCTTCTTTTTGCTATAGAAAAAGAAGCGGAGTTTGAGGCAGAGCCTCATAAATTGCTTCAGCAATTTGCTTAAGTTGATGACATTTGGCGACCAGAAAGCTCGGTCTGCTACGCAGAACCGAAACTCCCACAAAATCGTAAACTTTTACCCTTAACGGCTGAATAATAACCCCTAAAAACGTATATATTCAATTAACTTATATTATACTTGATTTTTGTCTTTTTTACAATACTAAATTTAATAAATTATAATATAAACGTATTGACAATGAAAAAAATGTATGATAAAATTAATATGTTAATATTAAAAAACGTTGACGAAGACAGTAGCTTGGTAATGAAATTTTCAGCGAATCGGTGATAGTGTGAGTCCGATAAAAAGTAATGCCAATTGTGAATATCCCTTCCGAGTTGCAGATTGAAAATGCTATGCATGATTAGATTCTGTCGGTTTTCCACCGTTAATGGAACACATATGATTGTATGTTGAATTTGGTGGTTATAACGAAGATTTGCTTTCGTCCTTATTCAGGGCGAGAGTTTTTTTGTTTTATATTTTAAGGAGGATTTTTATGTACGAAAAGGTATCTACAAAGTTAAATTTCGTAGAACGTGAAAAAGCAGTTGAAAAATTTTGGAAAGAAAATAAAATATTTGAAAAAAGTATAGACGAAAGAAAAGATGGTGCTCCATATGTTTTTTATGATGGACCTCCAACTGCAAACGGAAAGCCTCATATAGGGCATGTTTTAACTCGTGTTATCAAGGATATGATTCCTAGATATCGCACAATGAAAGGTTATATGGTTCCTAGAAAAGCTGGTTGGGATACTCACGGATTACCAGTTGAACTTGAAGTTGAAAAACTACTTGGTCTTGATGGGAAAGAACAAATTGAAGAATATGGTTTAGAACCATTTATCGAAAAATGTAAAGAAAGTGTATGGAAGTACAAAGGTATGTGGGAGGACTTCTCATCTACCGTTGGATTTTGGGCTGATATGGATATTCCATATGTTACCTATCACGATAATTTTATAGAATCTGAATGGTGGGCATTAAAACAAATTTGGGATAAAGGTCTCTTATACAAAGGTTTTAAAATAGTGCCTTATTGCCCAAGATGCGGAACTCCACTCTCATCACACGAAGTTGCACAAGGATATAAAGATGTAAAAGAACACTCAGCAATTGCAAGATTTAAGGTTAAAGATGAAAACGCTTATATTCTTGCATGGACAACAACACCTTGGACACTTCCTTCAAACGTTGCACTTTGTGTAAATCCAAATGAAACTTATGTAAAAGTAAAAACCGGAGAATATACATACTATATGGCTGAATCGCTAGTTGATTCAGTAATTACAGATGAATATGAAGTGGTAGAAAAATATACTGGAAAAGACCTTGAATACAAAGAATATGAACCGTTGTTTAATTTTGTTACCCCAGATAAAAAGTGTTGGTATGTAACTTGTGATACTTATGTAACTCTAACAGACGGTACTGGTGTTGTTCATATTGCACCTGCTTTTGGTGAAGATGATGCACAAGTTGGTAGAAAGTATGATTTACCATTTGTTCAACTTGTTGATTCAAAGGGAGAAATGACAATCGAGACCGATTGGTCTGGAGTATTCTGTAAAGATGCAGATAAGCTTATTTTAGCTGATTTAGAGAAAAAAGGGCTTCTTTTCTCAGCTCCAAATTTCGAACATAGCTATCCTCATTGCTGGAGATGTGGTACTCCACTTATTTACTATGCACGTGATTCTTGGTTTATAAAAATGACTTCTGTTCGTGATAAACTAATAAAAAACAACAACACAATAAACTGGATTCCTGAAAATATAGGCAAAGGACGTTTTGGAGACTGGCTTGAAAATGTTCAAGACTGGGGAATTTCTCGTAATAGATATTGGGGCACACCTTTAAATATATGGGAATGTGAATGTGGTCATTTACATTCAATAGGTTCACGTGAAGAGCTCCGTAAAATGTCTGATAACTGCCCAGAAAACATTGAACTTCACCGCCCATTTATCGACGACGTTACAATAAAATGTGAAAAATGTGGTAAACAAATGCGTCGTGTACCTGAAGTTATTGACTGTTGGTTTGATTCTGGTGCAATGCCATTTGCACAACATCATTATACTTTTGAGAACAAAGAATTGTTTGAAGCTCAGTTTCCTGCTGATTTTATTTCCGAAGCTGTTGACCAAACAAGAGGATGGTTTTATTCTCTACTTGCAATATCAACATTGATTTTCGATAAAGCACCTTATAAAAATGTTATAGTACTTGGACATGTTCAAGATGAAAACGGACAAAAAATGTCAAAATCTAAAGGTAATGCTGTTGATCCTTTTGATGCACTTGAAACTTACGGTGCAGATGCAATAAGATGGTATTTCTACACCAATTCTGCTCCTTGGTTACCAAACCGTTTCCATGGAAAAGCTGTTACTGAAGGTCAACGTAAGTTTATGGGAACACTATGGAATACTTACGCTTTTTATGTGCTATATGCAAATATTGATAATTTTGATCCAACAAAATATTCTTTAGAATATGATAAACTTTCAGTTATGGATAAATGGTTACTTTCAAAACTAAACAGTATGATAGATGATATTGATAAAAATCTTGAAAACTACCGTATTCCTGAAGCCGCACGTGCTTTAGATCAATTTGTTGATGAACTTTCAAATTGGTATGTTCGTAGAGGTCGTGAAAGATACTGGTCACCAGAATTAACACAGGATAAAATAAACGCTTATATGACACTTTATACTGCACTTGTAAATACTGCAAAAGCAGCAGCACCAATGATTCCATTTATGGCTGAAGATATTTACAGAAATCTTGTGGGTTCTGTAGATAAACTTGCACCTGAATCTGTTCATTTATGTTCATTTCCTGAAGTTAATAGCGACTTTATTAACAAGGATTTAGAAGCAAAAATGGAAGCAGTTTTAAATATTGTCGTTCTTGGGCGTGCTTCAAGAAATGGTTCAAACATGAAAAATCGTCAACCACTTGCAAACATGTATGTAAAATCATCTACAATATAAGACGACGATTGTATCACTATTATTAAAGAAGAACTTAACATTAAAAATATTATATTTACTGATGAAGTTGATGGATTTATTTCATACAGTTTTAAACCTCAGTTAAAAACCATTGGTCCTAAATATGGAAAATCGCTTAATGAAATTCGTGAAGCTTTAACAAATATTGATGGCACTTCTGCTATGGCTGAATTAAAAGAAAAAGGCACACTTACTTTAAAACTTTCAAATGAGGAAGTAAGCCTTTACGAAGAAGATTTAATTATTAACATAGTTCAAAAAACAGGATTTTTCTCTCTTACAGAAAACGGCATTGCTGTTGTTCTTGATACAAACCTTACTCTAGAACTTATTGAAGAAGGATTTGTTCGTGAAATAATCAGTAAAATCCAAACAATGCGTAAAGAAGCAGATTTTAACGTCATGGACAATATAAAAGTATCTATAGCCGAAAATGATAAACTTGTTGGGATAATCAAAAGTAACGTTGAAGTAATCAAGAGTGATGTATTGGCAACTGAATTTATTTATGGAGATACAAAAGGATTTACGAAGCAATGGGATATAAACGGTGAAAATTGTACTCTAGGTGTAGAAAAAATTTAATTTTTTAAGATTATTAAAAAACAACATTAGGACAAGCTTGATGATGTTTTGGTGAATGAGGATAACGAGGACGAATAAATTAGGCTTGGTACATAAAAAAAAGATTGAAATCACCAATTTAATGTGATAAAATGTTAATGGATTAAGATTTGGAGGTGGAGTTCTGTTGAATTATAAAATGATCAAGCTAAGCT
>JAEXNS010000345.1 GCA_023439605.1 Bacillota bacterium
GATATAGGAATTGCAATAGGTGCAGGTACTGATATAGCTATTGAATCGGCAGATATCATTTTAATAAGAAATGATTTAAATGATTTTATAAAAGCTTTTAATTTATCTAGAGCTACCTTAAAAACAATAAAACAAAACTTATTCTGGGCATTTTTTTACAACGTAATTGGAATACCATTGGCCGCTGGAGTTCTATTTATACCATTTGATTTAAAATTAAACCCTATGTTTGCAGCTGCTGCTATGAGTTTAAGTTCTGTTTTTGTAGTTATGAATGCTTTAAGATTAAAAACTATTAAAGTAGATAGTGATAAAAAAATTATACAAGAAAATAGCAAGACTTTTACAGTAGATGGAATGAGTTGTTCTCATTGCTCTTCAAAAGTTGAAAATGCCTTACTATCAGTAAATAATATAAAAAGAGTTGAAATTAATTTGGATAGTAAATTAGTTAAAATAATTTACGTTGGTGATGTTTCAGATAAATTAATAGAAAATAAAATAGTAGAAACAGGATTTAAATTTATAAAATAAAAAACTGCTCACATTTTTATGTGAGCAGTTAAAACTTAATGGATATATTTTATATCAAGATTTGAATCTAAAGAGTTTTCAGGAAGGATTCCAGATGCTTCTATTGACTGGATTTCAAAAATAGATTTATCCCATGCGACATCTAAAACAAAAACTATAAATCCAGGATTGTTTTTTATGTCTATAAACATTTCAAAAGTTTCACCTGCATTTGCTGATGCATTATTCATATAAATTGAAAAATCACTTGTGTTAGGGATTACAGTTTCTTTTAAAGGTACGCCTACACCGACTATAGCGGATTTTTGTATTTTATAAGGTAAATTTTCCATTTCAGTGTTTGTAAATTGAATAGCTTCAGGCTCTAAAGAATCAATCATGATTTCATATTCACCTTTAGGGACATTTTCTTTTACTTTAAATGTGACTTTTGCAATATTACCATCACTAGTTATAGCTTTTTGAATATTTGCCATATCTAGATAAATCATTCTGGCATATTGCATGGAAAGATTATTTGCATCACTTGCTGTAGGAGAAATTGTAGAATTTTTATCCGTAACTTTATTTTCATTTTGGGAGGTTGTAGTTACTTTAGAATCATTTTTCACAGAAACAGGATTTTTGTCGATATTTGTTATAACATTACCTTTTTCATCTATAAAAACTTTTTCAGTTGCTTTGTCACCATTTTTATCTGTAACAGATTTGCCATCTTCATCAGTGACAATAATTTCAGAAATTTTTGTTTCTACTGCTTTAAATGTTTTATCAACTTCATTTTTGTTATTGGTTTCATTTGATATAGTTGAATTTTTAGATAAGGTCTCTGTACCTTCTTGGCCATTTTGATTTTTAGAATCACATGAATAAAGAGTTGAAAATAATGATGATATAATTAGAAAAAGAGCAATTGATTTATTTATTTTTTTCATAATTATTCCTTTCAATTAATATTCGCTTGATTGGAAATTTGCATTTGCCATTATACCACTAGGTACTACTGATTGTAATTCAAGGGCAGATGAATCATATTTAAAATCCCTCATAAAACTAAAATAACCAGGATTATTTTTTACTTCCATATAAACAGTTACTGTTTCACCAGCATTACCAAATCCATTAGTAATGGAAACGGTAAAGCCAGAATCAGGTGTATTTTGGGCAAGAGATTCTGTTGCACCTACACTTATAAATCCGTTTATAGGAGTATGTTTTACCGTTTCAAGGCTCCATTGAACAAATTCCATTGCCTCTGGTTTTTTTGAATCAAAACTAATAGCATAATCACCATTTTTGGCGGTTTCTTTTATTTTAAAGGTAATTGCAGCAATTTGACCGTTTTGACTAACTACATCCTTCTCACTATTTCCTATCCATAAAATTCTGTAATATTTAGAATTGTTATTGATTTCAGAGGAATTAGAGGATGAAGTTTCACTTAAAGAAGATGTAGTTGTGATTTTGGTTGTGTTTATATCTGTAGTTTTCTTAATAGTAGAGATTATTTTTGTTTCTCCTTTTTCATCAGTTACTGGGTTACCATCTTGGTCAACAACAACTGCAACAGTTACTGGTTTTTGTTCTGTATCAGTAACTGTATTGCCTTTTTCGTCAGTAACAATCATATTTATGAATTTGTTGCCTTCAGAGTCGGTGAATATTTCAAGTTTTGATGTTGGTGTTGAAATTTCTGTATTGCTAACGGTTTCTACTATATGTTCCTTCTTTTGATTATTAGAAGATTGACATGAAACATTGCTTATAAAAACAATACATATAGATATCAAGCCTATAGCTTTAAAAAAAGATTTTTTCATCTATGTTAAGCCCTTTCTTTATTATTCAGCTATATGTGTAGGTATAGATATTTTGACGAATTTTCAGTTAACAGAAAATTCTATTAAACTACATGAGTACAAACCTACAAAATTGTAATTTTTACCTTGAGTGGCTGAATAGTAACTTTATTGATTATTATTTTGTTAATTCAATTTTACCTTCTATAGTTTCTGAAAAATCAAAACTCTTCTGTGTGTTATCCATAGATTTTGATTATTTAGCATATCCTATAGAATTAGGGTAAGTTCCTTCTTTTGCATCTTTTTTAACTTTAAAAGAAGCAATACCAAAAGTACCATTTCCAGATTGATTTTTACCATCTGCACTTAAATAAATTACATAGCCAGTATCATTTTGTGAAACAGTCCATGCACCACCAAATCCATCACCAGTAAAACAATCTTCAAGTTCAAAAACATCTTTGTCATAGATTATTTCAAAGTTTGCAGCACTTATTCCATCACTATTAGCTAAAATAATAGGAAGTTCAATTGTAGTACCAACTTTGCCTTTTGATGATCCCATTTCAAGTTTGATATTTGATGTAGATGAATTTTGAGTACTTGTAGCTCCATCTTCTTTTTTAGTTGTTGGTTCAGACTGTTTAATGGGAGCCTTATTAATTACTGTTGTTCCATTGTTTTCAACTATAACATCACCATTGGCTTCTTTGATTACCTTAACAGTAACTTCAGCACCATCTTCTTTGGTTACAACGTTATTTTCTTTGTTAACTAAAACTGGAACAGTCACATCTGCACCACTTGCATCAGTAACAGCTTTCATAGAAACTACATTTCCTTCTGAATCAGAAATAATAGTTTCCTCATTGTCTTCTGTTTTTGTCAAAACAGTTTCATCTTTAGGTTTTGCATTTTGAATTGTTGTTGTCTCGGAAACAGGGTTATTAACCACCTTAGTATCCTTTTCTTTTGATGAAGAACAAGAGGTAATACTGATTGACAACATGCTTATTAAAGCGATAGTGATTATTTTTGATTTGAAATTTTTCATTTTATTTTTCCTTTCTAGATGTAAAATATGATTTTTTATTAAAACACAAAAATTAGTGTATAAATGTAATATAAACTATTCACATACTTTTAATTATACATTATATTGAATTAAGTGTCAAGAAAAATGTTAAATTAAGTAATTTTCTAATTAAAAGTAATTTAACTGAAAAATACAAAAAATTTTAACTTGAAAGATAATTATAAATATGTTACAATAATTAAAATAAATTGTTTAAGGAGGTAATTATGACAACAAAAGAGATTTTTGTTAAGACCATGAAATTTACATGGTTAAAGCTTGCTTTAGGGGGTATTACTATAGTTGCAATGGCAATACTAGTTGCTATTTTTTTAGGAATTGGTTCCTTATTAGGTGAAGCTGGTTTTGCAGTAGGCCTAGTTTTATCTGTTATTTCTATTGGTGTTGCTAGAATGTTGATTTTAAATTATTTTGGGTATTTAATTAAAGCAGGACATATAGCAATAATTATGCAGGCAATTACAACTGGTCACATTCCAGAAAATCAATTTGAAGTTGCAAAACAAATGGTTACTGAAAGATTTGCTACTTCAACTATATACTTTGGAATTGATAGGCTTATAAGTGGTACAGTAAAACAATTGCAAGGTATAGTTTCTAAAGTAGGTGATCTTTTAGGAAAAGTAATACCAGGTATGGATTTTATTACAGCTATTTTAAATGCTTTTATCAATATTTCCTTAGGATATATTGATGAATGTTGTTTAGCATATACCTTTTATCAAAGAGAGCAAAATGCATTTAAAAGTGCAGCAGATGGAGTGGTAATATATTATCAAAACTGGAAGGTTCTACTGAAAAATGCTGCAATGACTGCTTTGATGGTTGTAGGATTTACTCTTTTTTTTACAATAGTTATGTTTCTTTTACTTGCAGGTATCTTTAAACTTTTTGATGGTTCTTTATTTATTGCATTTATTATTGCTTTTGTAATTGCTTTGGCTTTAAAAAATGCATTCTTAGATAGTTTCATACTTATAAGAACTATGGTAGCGTATATGCAGGTTGCACCTACAACAGTAATTACACATGACTTATATGGCAAACTATGTGGAATTTCTTCTAAATTTAAAAGTTTATTTAATAAGTCTACTGAAACACAACAAGCACAAACATATTAATCAAAAATATTTTTTTTAAATAGCAAAAAACAGAGAATTTTTCATGTTTTTTGCTATTTTGTTTTATAAACTATTAAAAGGTTATTTGACAATTTTGTTATTATTTAGACTTATACTAAAATGAATTTAAAATATTTATAAAACTCTTGAGATTTTACTAGATTTTTTACTATTCAAACATATGATTTATAGGCTGAATGTAATATGAACCCTTTAAAATTATAATTATAAAGATAAAAAACTAGAAAAAAACAATTTTCTATGATATAATGATTAAATAATTAAAAACATTTTGTTAAATAAAATTAAATAGGGAGGTTTGCGATTTTTCGCAAAGAATATGAATAGAAAAGAAGTAAATGAAATTAAAAAAAACTTTACAGAAAATAGTGGATTTTTAACAACCCACAGGATTTTGACAGCTTATATAGATGTTGAAAAAAATGTCAGATATAAAAATGTAAGATCAAAAATTACAATGCCTGAAGAAGAGTATACAGTTTTGACAGATACTTTAAAAAAAGTATTGAGTCCTAGCGTTGGAAAGGCATTATGTGAATATGATTTTCCAAGGGAAGCATATGATGTAGGTGGGGCACAAAATATAATGTATAGTCTCTTACAAGGGAAGCTTGAAGATGAAACTGCAAATGAAAACTTTTTATCAAACATAGCCGAAAATATAAACTACTCCTCAGCATTTGCAGTTATAACATGTTATTGTAGCTATACAGTAAGAAAAAAGAATAAAATGGATGAATATTCAGAAAATGCAGATGAGGATTTTAACTTTACCATTACCGCTTTTTGTAATGCAAATACAGGTGACGATGGATTTATTTTTGATGAATTTAACAATGAACTTATCAAAAAAGAAAATAAAGAGCTTATTGTCAGCAAATCACCATCGGATGGTTTTTTATATCCTGTATTTAGTGATAGAAGTTCAGATATAAATAAAATAATGTATTTCACCAAAACGCCAAATAAACCCAATATTTCGATTGTGAATGATATTTTAGGATGTCAATTTTTACTTTCTGCAATAGAAGAAAAAGTTGAATTTCAAAATATTTTGAAAAATGTTGTTGGTGAAGAGCTTAATTATATGGTTATAACAACTGTAAATGAAAAAATTCAAGAGATAATACACGAAAATAAGAATGAAACAGAACCAGTAGTTATAGATGATAAAAAATTATATGCTATATTATCAGAGGTTGGCGTTAGTAATGAAAAATTAACTAACTTAGAAAATATTTATAAAAATTCTATAGGTGATGTGGCTTTAAATGCATCAAATTTAGTGGAAACAAAAACAGTTTTAACTACTCCAGACATTACTGTTAATATAAAAAAATCAGGTACAGATAAAGTAAGAATAAACGTTGTTGATAATAGAAGATGTTTGCTTATAGATTTAGATGACCCAATGATAGAAATAAATGGTTTGCCCACAAATATCTAAATGGAGGTTTATTATGGATAAAATCAAAATTGGAATTTTAGGAGCAGGGAATATTGCTTCTACATTTGCAAAAACCGTTGCAAAATTGGATTGTGCGGAAATATATGCTATTGGCTCAAGAAGTTACGAAAAGGCTTTTCAATTTGCTTCGGAAAATAAGATAAAAAAAGCCTATGGTTCATATGAAGAAATGCTTAAAGATGAAAATATCAGTTTAGTTTATATTGCAACACCACATTCACATCATTATGATAATATAAAAATGTGTATAAAATATGATAAACATGTATTATGTGAAAAAGCTTTTACTGTAAATTCTTTACAAGCTAAAGAAGTTTTTGATATGGCTAAAAAAAAGAACCTTTTATTAACAGAGGCTATTTGGACAAGATATATGCCAATGACTTTTAAAATAAAAGAAATAATTAAATCAGGGGAAATAGGTACAATTAAATCGTTGACTGCAAATTTAGGTTACTCTATTGGACATTTAGACAGACTTACAAACATGAATCTTGCAGGTGGTGCATTGTTAGATTTAGGTGTTTATACTATCCATTTTGCTCTTTCTTTTATTAATAGTAAAATAGAGAAAATAACATCATCTGCTTGTTTTTTATCTACTGGTTCAGATACACAAAATGTAATAATTTTAAATTTTGAAAATGGAGTCATTGCTTCACTTCATAGTTCCGTATTGTGTAATACAAATAAACAAGGTATTATATATGGAGACAAAGGATATATGGTTATTGATAATATTAACAATTTTGAAAAGATTAAAGTTTATGATTTAGATCATAATAAAAAAGCAGTTTTTGAAAGACCAAAACAAATAACAGGGTATGAATATCAGGTCATTTCTTGTGTAGAAGCAATAAAATCAAATAAAATTGAATGTTTTGAAATTCCACATAAAGAAACAATAAGAGTAATGAAAACAATGGATGACATAAGAAGTCAATGGGGAATGAGTTATCCATGTGAATAAAAAAATGGTGCATATGCACCATTTTTTTATGATAATCTATTTTTAAAATCTTTGTAATCGAAGCTTTTTATTATTTCAATTTCAGAATTTTCTCGATAAATCGCAATAGATGGTAATCTCATTCCATTAAAAGTGTTGTTTTTAACCATAGTATATATAGCCATATCGCAAAATACAACTTTATCGCCTACTTTTAATCTACTATCAAATGAATAATCACCAATAACATCACCTGCCAAGCAAGTATTTCCAGTTAGTCTGTATCTTGCTTTTCCGTTTGGAGTGCTGTTGATTACATTTGGACGGTAAGGCATTTCAAGAACATCTGGCATATGACAAGAAGCAGATGCATCTAATATTGCAATTCTCATTCCATTTTCCATAGTGTCAAGAACACTTGATACTAAGTAACCAGCATTTAAGGCAATAGCTTCACCGGGTTCTATGTAAACTTCAACACCATATTTGTTTTTAAAGAACATTATGCATTTTATTAATTTTTCAATATCATAACCAGGTTTAGTTATGTGATGTCCACCACCAAAATTTATCCATTTCATTTTTGAAATATACTTACCAAACTCATCATCAATAATTTGAATTGTTCGTTCTAAAGTATCTGAATTTTGTTCACACATAGTATGAAAATGAATTCCATCTAGACCTTCAATTGAATCAGCATATTTTTCAAATTGACTTAAGGTAGCACCTAATCTAGAACAAGGTGCACATGGATTATAGATATCCGTGTCAATTTCTGAATATTCTGGATTTATACGCATACCAATTTCAATTTTTTTATCAAGGGAAGAAATTTTTTCTCTGTATTTATTTAATTGAGAAAATGAATTAAATACCACATGATCACATATTTCTAGAATTTCATCAATTTCATTTTCAAGGTATGCAGGAGCAAAAATATGAGTTTCCTTATTAAAAGGTTCACCCATTTCCTCATAACCTAATTTTGCCTCATAAAGACCACTAGCTGTTGTGCCAGAAAGATATTTTGCAATAGTAGGGTATACTGAAAACATAGAGAAAGCTTTTTGGGCAAGTAAAATTTTACATCCTGTTTTCTTTTGAACGCTTTCAAGTGTTTGTAAATTTTTTATTAAGACTCTTTCGTCTAATAAATAGCATGGTGTTTGTAAATTTGAAATATTGATATCGAACATACTTTTCCTCTCTTTGTTGAACACTTTTACAACACAGTAAAAGTGTTCAACTTTTTTTGAATTATTAAATTTTTAGTCAACTAAAATAGGGTTAAAATCTTCTTCCCATGGCAATCCCCATTTATTTAATTCATCCATAAATGGATCTGGATCAAATTCTTCTATGTTATAAACGCCAGGCTTATTCCACTTTTTTGTCATAAGCATCATAGCACCTATCATAGCAGGAACTCCTGTTGTATAAGAAATTGCTTGTGAACCTACTTCTTTATAACATTCTTGATGATCACAAATATTATAAACATAATAAGTTTTTTCTTGGCCATCTTTTATACCTTTAAAAATACAACCTATATTTGTTTTTCCTACAGTTCTAGGACCTAGTGAAGCAGGATCAGGAAGTACAGCCTTTAAAAATTGTAACGGTATAATTTGTTTGCCTTCATAGTTGATAGGTTCAATAGAAGTCATTCCAACGTTTTCTAGACATTTTAAATGTGTTAAATAACTTTGGCCAAATGTCATAAAAAACCTTATCCTTTTGATTCCTTTTATATTTAAAGCTAGTGATTCTAATTCTTCATGATGTAAGAGATACATGTCTTTTTCTCCAACACCTTTGAAATTATACACTCTCTTTATTTCCATAGGTTCAGTTTCTACCCATTCACCATTCTCGATGTAACTTCCTTTTGCTGAAACCTCACGAATATTTATTTCAGGATTAAAATTTGTAGCGAAAGGATAACCATGATCCCCACCATTACAATCAAGAATATCAATATAATGAATTTCATCAAAATAATGTTTTTGTGCATAAGCTGAAAAAACACCAGTAACGCCAGGGTCAAAACCACTACCTAGTAAAGCGGTGATACC
>JAEXNS010000368.1 GCA_023439605.1 Bacillota bacterium
AAAGTGCACTGGCATCTAAACTTTTCTTGCCTCTACCTAAACATTTTCTACAAGAGAAAGCAGGAAATCCATTTTTTGCAAGAGCTTCTTTAGTAGTATTTACCATGTTTACTCTTATAAAAGACATAACTTCTTTCATAGCTTTTCCACCTTCCTTGTTTATAGTCCTTCTTTTCCTGTACTTACTGTGTACGCTGACTCAACTGGAGAAACAAATATTCTTCCATCTCCATAATTACCTTCACCTGTTTTTGCATATTTTAATATAATTTTTATTAAATCATCTTTATCTTCATCATTTATTACTACTAGTAACATTTCTTTTGGTATTTCATCATAATGAACTTCTCCAACAGTAATTCCTTTTTGCTTCCCTCTTCCGTAAACATCCATTTTTGTTATAGCTGGAAATCCAGCGGAAACCAATTCAGACATTACTGTACCTGTTTTTTCTGGTCTAATTATAGCTCTTACTAACAACATAACTTTTTCCTCCTCAATAATAATTAATCTAATATACCATGTTCCATTAATATAGCTTCTAGTCTTTCTGTTGACATAGGTTTTGGTACTATAAACATATCGTTTGCATCTACTTTTCTTGCAAGTTGTCTATACTCATCAGCCTGTGGTACATCTGGACTATATTCTATAACAGTTTTTCTGTTAATTTCCGCTTTTTGAACTGCGTTATCACGAGGTACAAAGTGAATCATTTGAGTTCCTATTTCTTTTGCAACTGCTGCAACTAATTCTGCTTCTCCATCAACTTTACGTGAGTTACAGATTAAACCACCAAGTCTAACTCCGCCTGTATTTGCATATTTTGCGATACCTTTTGAAATATTATTTGCAGCATATAGAGCCATCATTTCTCCTGAACATACTATATAAATTTCTTGAGCTTTTCCTTCACGGATAGGCATTGCAAATCCTCCGCAAACAACGTCTCCAAGTACATCATAAAATACATAATCTAAATCAGATTCATATGCTCCTAGTCTTTCTAAAAGACTTATTGATGTAATAATACCACGTCCAGCACATCCAACCCCTGGTTCTGGACCGCCAGATTCTACGCATCTGATACCACCATATCCTGGTTTTAATACTAAATCTAATTCTATGTCATCGCCTTCTTCTCTTAAGGTATCTAATACTGTTTGTTGTGCTAAACCACCTAAAATCAATCTTGTTGAATCCGCCTTTGGATCACATCCTACGATCATGATTTTTTTTCCCATTTCAGCTAATCCAGCATTTAAATTTTGTGTAGTTGTTGATTTACCAATTCCGCCTTTTCCATAAATAGCTACTTGTCTCATAATAATTACCTCCATTTTGATATTAAAAGAAATGTGGTCTTATAGATTATTAAATCTACAAGACCACATTGTCTTTTTTACATATAAGTTTTTGAGATTTGAATTACTAAAAATTTTTCTTAATGAAAAGTTTTGTTTTTAGTTTTTTGTTTTAATGATTTTTGCTATGTTCTTATTATACACCCCTATTTCAAAATAAACAATACACTTATTTTTAGATAAATAGAATTTTTTTTGTTAATTTTTTATGCAAGTTTAACATATCGTACTTTCAAAATCAAGTTTCTAGCAAATCTCTATTGACTTTTGGTTTTTTATAAAATACACTTTTATTATGCTTAATACTATATAATAGAATTTGAAATTAGAGGGTTATTATTCAGCCATATGTATAAAGCAGATATGTTAAATCGAAGGTCTAGGGTTACCGAAAAGCCCGGTCTCTTACGCAGAGTCAAGACTCTTGTAAAATAGTAAACTTTACATTTATTGGCTGAATGTAACATTGGAGGTGTAATATTATGAATGAAAGAATAGCAGTATATTTGCAAGATGATTGTTGCTTGACTTCATTTTTTAAATCAAATCAAATATTAATCTTTGAAAAAGAAGAAAAAAGCCAGTGGAAAGCAACAAAAAATATACCTTTTGATATTGATGCAACAAATATGAACTCTATACGTAAAAGTACAACTGAAATTGTAAGACTATTAAAAGAATATGATTGTGATATAATCGCTGGAAAAGAACTAACTGGTATTCCTTTTAGCATTTTCGATCAATTTAAGTTCTATATATTTAATATCGAATCAATAAATGATAAATTATTTGATGATATATTATCCGATATAGACAATTCAAATATTCAAGCAAAAATCAAATCTGAAATAATAAAAAATTTATCCCCTATTGAAACGGATGTACAGGGTGTTTACTTTTTAGATTTAATTTTACTCCAAACAGAATGCCCTGAAGTATCTTCAAAAAAAGCTTTGAAAAATTTTCTTGAAAATACGCCTTTTTTAGAATTAATACTTGTTTGTAAGCATATTCCACCTTGGTTAGAGGGAAATTACGACATAAAAACGACTTATAAAAATGAAGTCTACAATGCTAAAATAACAAAAAAAAGATGTAACTAAGCTACTATTTATCCATTTATGTGAAGAAAGAATTGTTTAACCGAAGGTCCAGGGCGACCGGAAAGCTCGGTCGACTCCGCAGAGTCGAAACTCCTGCAAAATTATTATACTTCATCTTTAGATGCTAAATATTTGCAACTATAGCATATATTTAACCCATATGTGTGTAGTAAGAATTTTTTTACCGAAGGTTCAGGGCACCGGAAAGCTCGGTCGACTCCGCAGAGTCGAAACTCCTAAAACATAACTAAAAATAAATTTAAAAGAAAAGAGGTCTTTAAAATGAAAAAAATAAATGAAAATACTTTACAAACTCAATTTGGAATTATAGGCGGAGTTGAGTCCTTTGCTCAATATCCAAACGGCGAGGTAAAGTCCGTCACATTAAATGAAAAAAATATGGTTGTAACTCATATAGGTGAACTAGTGCCAAGATACGGAGAAATAACGCCTAGAACAAAAAACAAACCTTCAATAAGTTTTCACGAAAATGGCCTAGTTAAATCAGTCTACCTTGAAGAACAACAAGAAGTCGTAACCCCTATTGGTGAACTACCTGCAGAATTTGTATCATTTTTTAACACAGGAGAATTAAAAAGAATATTTCCTGTATATGGTCAAATAAGTGGCTTTTGGAGCGAAGAAGAGGAAAAAGAATTAAATATTCCCTTTAATTTTGAGTTTGAATTTACAAAATTCAATTCTACACTTGTTGGCATATCATTTTATAAATCTGGTGATATAAGAAGTATTACTCTATTCCCTGGAGAAATTATAAATGTAAAAACAATTTATGGAGATATTTCAGTTAAAAACGGATTTTCAATGTATGAAAATGGTTCTTTAGAAAGTATAGAACCTGCTTTTCAAACTACTTTGACAACTCCTATAGGCTTAATTACAGCTTTTGATTTAAACGCTAATGGAATTAATGCCGATTCAAATTCTTTAGTTTTTAACGAAAGCGGTCAGGTTGTTCAATTAACTACATGTACAGATAAAATAGCCGTGCATAGTGCTGATGGAAAATTAAAATTCATAACCCCTATTGAAGTAGAAAACCCTGAAAATATTGACGAAAAAATCACACTAGGAACGGTAATAAAATTTGACTATGACAATGATATAGTTACGTTTATAAATGATCAAACTTATACATTTTCAATTTCAACCAGTAATTTTAATATATTTAAATCAAACAATCCAACTTCATGTTCTCCAGAAGATTGTGCTAGTTGTAGCTTATGTAGTAAATAAAAAAATCCGCAATGATAGCAAGATGCTACATTGCGGATTTTTTGTTACATTTAAGCCATTTGCATAACGTAAGATATATTTTGCCGAAGGTCCAGGGCGACCGGACAATGTCATCAACTTAGTAAAAAAGTTAAAGTTTTACTCGATTTTTTTCAAAAAATCGTAGGTTTCCAAAGGGCAACGGCCCTTGGTCGCTTTCCGCAGAAAGCGAAATCCTTATGCTTTAAGAGCTTTTTTGCTTCTTTTTGCGATAGAAAAAG
>JAEXNS010000381.1 GCA_023439605.1 Bacillota bacterium
AACTAAGGAACCGCCGTGTACGGAACCGTATGCACGGTGGTGTGAGAGGTCGGGGGAATTATTTAATTTTCCCTCCTACTCGATTGTGCAAATTTTTTATGAAATATAATATATAATTTCACAAAAATTGCATTTACTAAAAATTGAATTTTAATATTGAAAATAACTTCATTATATGATATAATATATTGTCTATACATATAAAATCAATAAATTAGAGGTGAAGTTTTGGTAATATTAGGAATTGATCCTGGGTATGCTATAGTTGGATTTTCTGTATTGAATTATGAAAAGCATAAGTTTACAACATTTGCATATGGAATTATTTCGACAAGTACTGAAGAATCTTTTGAAAACAGGTTAAAGTACATTTATCAGGACATGAACACCATTATTTCAAAATATAAACCTGAATGTATGGCTATAGAAAAATTATATTTTAATACAAATCAAAAAACAGTTATAAATGTCGCACAAGCAAGAGGAGTTATAAACTTATCTGCTGCAATAAATGATTTACCTATTTTTGAATATACACCTTTACAAGTTAAACAGGCTGTTGTTGGATATGGACAGGCGGAAAAAATGCAAGTTATGGATATGACCAGAAGAATTCTTAATCTTTCTGAGATACCAAAACCTGATGATGCAGCTGACGCATTGGCTATAGCAATTTGTCATGCACACTGTGCTAAATAGACAGGAGAAGAAAATGATTTATAGTTTAAATGGCATTATAGTAAACAAAGACATAGATTTTGTAGTTATAGAATGTTCTGGTGTTGGTTATGGATGCAGAACAACAACCTCAACCTTATCTAAAATAGGTAAAATAGGTGAAAATGTTAAATTGTTAACTTACCTGCATGTAAGAGAAGATGCGGTTGAAATTTTTGGTTTTTATGATTCTCAGGAATTAAATTGTTTTAAAATGTTGATTTCTGTTTCTGGAGTAGGTCCCAAAGCAGCCTTAGCAATTTTATCTGATATAAGTTCTGAAAAGTTTGCTTTAATTGTGGCTTCTGAGGATAGTAAGGAATTTACTAAAACAAAGGGAATAGGTATAAAAATTGCACAAAGAATAGTTTTAGAGTTAAAAGATAAGATAAAAAAAGAAAATATAAAGTTTGTTGATAGCAACAAAGATATAATAAACATTGATAAAAACGAAAGTTTAAACGAGGCATTTTCTGCATTATTGGTTTTAGGTTATACAAACTCAGAAGTAACAACAGTTTTGAAAAAAGTGGACACATCTTTGCCATCAGCAGAAATAATTAAACAATCTTTAAAGCTTATTGGTTTTAAATAAATTAGAGTAACTGTTGCAGCTCAGAAATTATTATTTTAAATAATCTAAAGGAATTTATTACTATTCAGCCTCTAAAGGTAAAGTTTATGGTTTGGCAAGGGTTTCGACTCTGAGGAGTCAAATGTCCTAAACTTAAGAAAATTGCTGAGGCAATTTATGAGGCTCTGCCTCAAACTCCGCTTCTTTTTCTATCGCAAAAAGAAGCAAAAAAGCTCCTAAAGCATAAGGATTTCGCTTTCTGCGGAAAGCGATCAAGGGCGTTTCCCTTTGGAAACCTACGATTTTTTGAAAAAAATCGAGTAAAACTTTAATTTTTTTCTTGGTTCGGTTACCTTTGACCTTTAGGGCATATATCTTTGTGTTATTAATGTGACTGAATCGTAACAATTAACCACTATTTAGGAGGTAAAAATTGATTGAAATAGGAAATTTTGAAACTGAAGATCGTATAGTTTCTCCTGAATATACTCCAAATGACAACGAAGCTGAGTATTCTTTACGTCCAAAAAATTTGCAAGAGTATATTGGACAAGATAAAGTTAAAGAAAATTTGGCAATTTATATAGAAGCAGCAAAGAGAAGATGTGAATCTTTGGATCATGTTTTGCTTTATGGTCCTCCAGGATTAGGCAAAACAACTTTATCTGTTATAATTGCTAATGAAATGGGAGTCAATTTAAGAATTACTTCAGGACCAGCAATAGAGAAACCAGGAGATTTTGCTGCTTTATTGACAAACTTATCTGAAAATGATGTTTTGTTTATTGATGAAATACATAGATTATCAAAGTCAATAGAAGAAATTCTTTATCCAGCTTTAGAAGATAATGCTTTGGATATAATAATTGGCAAAGGTCCTTCTGCAAGATCAATCAGAATAGATTTGCCGAAGTTTACCCTTGTTGGTGCAACTACTAGAGCAGGTCAATTGACATCTCCGCTTAGGGATAGATTTGGAGTTATATTTAGACTGGAACTTTATACAAACGATCAGCTGGTAGATATAATTCGGCGTAGTAGCATGATCTTGGGTATTCCATGTGAAATAGATGGAGCAGTAGAAATAGCAAGGAGAGCTAGAGGTACTCCTAGAATTGCAAATAGACTTTTAAAAAGAGTTAGGGACTTTGCCGAGGTTATGGGTACAGGCATCATAGATAAAGATATGGCAAAAATATCTTTAGATAGATTGGAAATAGATAAACTTGGCTTAGATAGCCTTGATAAAAGAATGCTGGAAATGATAATAAAAGGCTATAACGGAGGACCAGTAGGAATAGAAACCCTTGCTTCTGCAATTGGTGAGGAATCCGTAACTCTTGAAGATGTTTGTGAGCCTTTTTTAATGCAATTGGGGTTTATATCTAGGACACCTAGAGGTAGATGTGCTACAAAGTTAGCTTACGAACATTTAGGATATCCTTATGAAAATTAAATATAAATATATTTAGAGGAGAGTATTTAGAAATGGGAAGATTGTTTGGAACAGATGGAGCTAGAGGAATAGCGATAACAGAATTAACTTGCGAGTTGGCTATGCAAATAGGTAGAGCAGCAGCAATAGTTTTAACAAAAAAAACAAGCCATAAGCCCATGATTTATATTGGAAAAGATACAAGAATATCATCAGATGTTCTTGAAGCTGCTTTAGTAGCGGGAATTTGTTCTGTTGGTGCAAATGTAACTGTACTTGGAATTGTACCTACTCCAGCAGTTGCTTATTTAGTAAAAGCAAACAAAGCCGATGCGGGAATAATGATTTCCGCATCTCACAATAGTGTAGAGTTTAATGGAATAAAGATCTTTTCATCTACAGGATATAAGTTGCCTGATGATGTGGAAGAGGAAATAGAAGAACTTATTTTAGATAAGCCAGAAGAAGTAATTCTTTCTTCTGGTGTAGAACTAGGCTGTGTTTGTCAGTTTAAAGATGCACAATGGGATTATATAAGATATCTTATGAAGTCAATGAAAACCGATTTAAAGGGAATAAGAGTAGTTTTAGACTGTGCAAATGGTAGTGCTTCAGTTACAGCGGAAAAATTATTTTCAGCTTTGGGAGCAAAATGTTTTATGATAAATGCTTCTCCAGATGGAACAAATATAAATGATAAGTGTGGTTCTACATATATAGAAGGGCTTATAAAAGCAGTAAAAGAAAAAAGGGCGGATATAGGACTTGCATTTGATGGGGATGCGGACAGATGTTTAGCAGTCGATGAAAACGGGGTAATTGTAGATGGAGATAAAATAATTGCCATTGTGTCCAAAGCATACAAAGAAGAAGATAAGTTGAAAAATAACACAGTAGTGGTAACGGTTATGACTAATTTAGGATTTTCTTTTTTTGCAAAAGAAAATGAAATAAAAGTCGTAACAGCACAAGTTGGAGATAGATATGTATTGGAAAAAATGCTAGATGGCGGACATAATATAGGCGGAGAGCAAAGTGGACACATTATATTTTTAGATGAATCTACAACTGGAGATGGACAACTTTCTGGAATGAAATTGCTTGAAATACTAGTTAAATCAGGTAAAAAGATGTCGGAATTATCCACAGTAATGGATCACTATCCACAAGTTATGATAAATGTAAAAATCAGTCCTAAAGCAAAAGAAACATGGAAAAACGATCCTGAAATAACCGAACTTATTTCGCAAAGAGAAAAAGATTTAAATTCAGAAGGGCGAATTTTAGTAAGAGAAAGTGGAACAGAGCCTTTGATACGTGTAATGTTGGAAGGTAAAAATTTTGAACAAATAAATAATTATGCAATTGAAATTTCTGAAATTATAAAACAAAAAGTAGGAATAGATAAAGAGAAAATGGGGAGTGAAATGTGAGATTAGCCAATAATTGGGTGGATTATACCATAATAGATACATGTTTTCAAGAAAAACTTGAGGATTGGAATGGAGTAAAACTTATTCGTCCAGATCCACAGATAATTTGGAAAACTGAAAAAGATTTATCCTTGTGGAATACTGCAACAGGGCATTATCATCGTTCTGCTACTGGAGGAGGAAGCTGGGATTTTAAAAAGGAATTTAATAAAAATACATGGACAATTTCTTACGGCGATCTAGTTTTTAATATAAAACCTACGGGATTTAAGCATACTGGTCTTTTCCCGGAACAGGCTGTAAATTGGGATTGGATGAGAGATAAAATTAAAAATGCAAAAAGAGAAATAAATGTACTTAACCTATTTGCTTACACAGGGGGTGCAACTCTCGCTTGTGCAGCTGCTGGTGCAAATGTTTGTCATGTAGATGCATCCAAGGGAATGGTTACATGGGCTAGAGAAAATGCAGCCTCTTCTAATCTAAGTGATAAACCTATTAGATGGATAGTGGATGATTGTGAAAAATTTGTTACTAGAGAAATAAAAAGAGGAAAAAAATACGATGCAATTATTATGGATCCACCTTCTTATGGTAGAGGAACTAATGGTGAGGTGTGGAAACTAGAAGATTCTATATATGATTTTATAAAATTATGTGTAGGCGTTTTAAGTGATAATCCTCTTTTTCTTTTACTTAATAGTTATACGACAGGTTTATCACCGTCTGTTATGGCTTATATGTTAAATGATGTGATGAAATCAAAACATAATGGTATTGTAACGAGTGATGAAATAGGATTACCTGTTAAATCGAGTAATATGCCATTACCATGTGGTTCAACAGCTATATGGGAAGGTAAATAAATGAATGAGAGCATAATAAAAACAGATAAATTGACATTTTCTTATGATAATAAAAAGAATATACTTGAGAATATTGGTTTAAATATTTCTGAGGGTGAATTTGTTGCTGTTTTAGGCCACAATGGTTCAGGAAAATCAACATTTGCAAGGCATCTAAATGCCATACTGTTACCATCTGGAGGGAAGGTCTATATTGATGGAATAGATATAGAAAACGAAGACAAATTATTAGAAATTCGTCAAAGAGTAGGGATGGTTTTTCAAAATCCTGATAATCAGATTGTAGCATCTGTTGTTGAAGAAGATGTTGCTTTTGCTCTTGAAAATTTAGGAGTTGCTCCAGAAGAAATAAGACAAAGAGTAGATGAGGCATTAGAAAATGTAAATATGTTGAAGTATAAAAATTATGCTCCACATCAATTATCTGGTGGACAAAAACAAAGAGTTGCTATTGCTGGAATTATAGCAATGAGACCTAGATGCATAGTTTTAGATGAACCTACAGCAATGTTAGACCCAAAAGGACGTAAAGAAGTGATAAGTACCATAAAAAAATTAAATAAGAATTATGGTATAACAGTAGTTCTTATAACTCACTTTATGGATGAGGCGGCAAAAGCGGACAGAATAATTGTAATGGATAAAGGCAAAGTAGTTATTGATAATAGTCCAAAAAAAGTTTTTTCTCAAGTGGATTTATTAAAGAGTATTTCTTTGGATGTTCCTCAGGTTACAGAATTTGTTTATTTATTAAAGAAATCTGGAGTAAATTTGAATTCTGAGATAATAGAAATTGATGAATGTATAAATGAACTATTGAAGATATTATAGAGTTTGATACTATTTAGACTCTAAAACACTTTACTTTCTATATGGATTATTATGCCGAAGGAAAAATAATTTACAGAAGAACAAAATTTGTATTCAAAAGATATTCAATTGTTACTATGCAGCCTATAAAGTAAAGTTTACTGTATTGCAAGGATTTCGACTCTGCGGAGTCGACCGTGCTTTCCGGTCGCCTTGGACCTTCGGTAAAATAGCTTTGATTATAAATGGATAAATAATGACAATTTAAGGCGGTGCAGTATATGTCTATAATAAAAACAGAAAACTTAACTTATATATATGGCATGGGAACGCCTTTTGAAAAAGTAGCGATAAAAGATATAAATTTAGAAATTGAACAAGGTGAGTTTGTTGGAATTATAGGACATACAGGTTCTGGGAAATCAACGCTAATTCAGCACTTCAATGGGCTTTTAAAACCCACAAAAGGTAATATTTTCGTAGATGGTAAAAATATATGGGATAAAAGTCGTTTTGACAAATCAGTAAGATTTAAAGTAGGACTTGTTTTTCAATATCCAGAACATCAAATTTTTGAAGAAACTGTATATAAAGATATAGCATTTGGTCCTAAAAACATGAATTTGTCAAAAGATGATATAGATGTTAGGGTTAAAGAAACTGCTTTTTCAGTTGGTATAACAGAAGACATGCTAAACATGTCACCTTTTGAGTTATCTGGAGGTCAAAAAAGAAGGGTTGCTATAGCTGGTGTTATAGCGATGCAACCAAAAGTTTTAATTTTAGATGAGCCTACTGCAGGATTGGATCCCAAAGGACGAGAAAAAATTTTATCAATGATTAAAAACTACCATAAATCAACAGGCGCTACGGTTTTACTTGTGTCTCATAGTATGGAAGACGTTGCGAATTATACTAAAAAAATTATAGTAATGAATGACGCTAGATTATTTTGTCACGATGAACTAGAGAAGGTTTTTTCTAGATCAAATGAAATATCAGAAATGGGTTTAGGTGTACCACAAATAACGACTATTTTTAATGAATTGAAGAAAAATGGGTTTGATTTTTCAAGCGAAGTCTATACTGTAGACTATGCAGTTAATCTTATATTATCCTATTTAAAAGACAAAAAAGGTGGCTATAAATGTTAAAAGATATAACTTTAGGACAGTATTTCCCTTTGGATAGTTTCATCCATAAGCTCGATCCTAGGTTTAAAATAATAATTACAGGCATTTTTATGTCAATGGTTTTTTCAGCAAAAAATATCGTTTCTATGACAGCGGTATTAATTTTTGTATTTATAATTTATGTTTTAACTAAATTATCATTTATTCTAGTTATAAAAAGCATAAAACCTATTTTACCTATACTTTTAATAACTTCTATTTTTAATATTTTCCTATATGAGGGAGATATAGTTTTGAAATTTTTATTTATAGAAATAACAGATAAAGGACTAGAACAAACTTTTTTCATAATATTTAGAATTATACTACTTATTATAGGAACTTCAGTTTTAACATATACAACATCGCCAATGTCTTTGACAGACGCTATAGAGAGACTTTTATCACCTTTAAAAAAAATTCATTTACCAGTAAATGAATTGGCTATGATGATGACAATAGCAATAAGGTTTATACCTACACTTATTGATGAAACAGATAAAATAATTTCTGCACAAAAGTCAAGGGGGCTTGATTTGTCTCAAGGAAATTTGTTTGTTAAAATGAAAAAAATTGTACCTATTATAGTTCCTTTGTTGGTATCAGTTTTTAAAAGAGCTGAGGATTTGGCTTTGGCTATGGAATGTAGATGTTATAATGGTGGAGTTGGAAGAACAAGATTAAAACAGTTAAAAATAAAGTTTTCCGACTTTGTTTCGTTGATTATATGTTTAGTTTTTTTGATATTAGTTTTTTTTATAAATAAAAAATTTGATATAAACATATTCAAATATTTAATTAAAATTAAATAAAAATTGTTTAATATTTATACACAAAAAGTATGGTTTACGGTTTTGCGAGGGTTTCGACTCTTCGGAGCCGACTGGGCTTTTCGGTCGCCCAATGTCGTCCAACTTAGTGGAAAAATTAAAGTTTTACTCGATTTTTTTCAAAAAATCGTAGGTTTCCAAAGGGCAACGCCCTTGGTCGTTCTTGGCAAAGAACGAAATTCCAAATGCTTAAAAGAGGATTTAGGGTAGCGAATGAAATGAGCGTAGGGATTTTGCAATAGAAAATCCCTGAACCTGCTTGCAGGTTAATTAAGAGTTTCGACTCTGCGGAGTCGCTCGAGCTTTCCGATCGCCCTAGACCTTCGGTAAAATGTCTACACCCTATAAATGTGGCTAAATAGTAACATTGCCTCATCAATTTTCTTAAGTTGACGACATTGTCCGATCGTCTTGGACCTTTAGTAAAAGATTTTTTCCTTACAAGTATGGCTGAATAATAACTAGAAATTTCAATAATAATATTTTTTAAAGCTAAAAGAAGGGTAGATATTTTGAGAAATTTGAAACTAACAATAGCATATAAAGGAACTAATTACCATGGATTTCAAAAGCAGAAAAATGCGATAACTGTACAAGAAATTTTGGAAACGACTTTATCAAAGTTATTAAATGAAAATGTAAATATATATGGATGTTCAAGAACTGATTCAGGAGTTCATGCAAATGATTATTGTGTTTCTTTATATACTCAAAAAATGGTGCCAAACAATAAGTTTATTAGGGGATTAAATAGTTATTTACCAAGTGATATTTCTATTTTAGATTGTGAAGATGTTGACTTGGATTTTCATGCTAGATATTCGTGTAAAGCTAAGGAATATTTATATTTAATACATAATAGTGAGTCTAAAAATCCATTTGCAAAAGATCTAGAATATCATTATAACAGACCGTTGGATATTGAAATGATTAAACATGCTAGTGGATTTTTGGTAGGTACTCATGATTTTAAAAGTTTTTGTTCATATAATAATGAAAAAGTAAATACTACAAGGACTATTTATTATATAGATATAAAAAAAGAGATAAATACAGTTAAAATACTTGTAAAAGGTGATGGATTTCTGTATAATATGGTTAGGATAATAATTGGGACGCTTTTGTATGTAAATGAGGGGAAAATAAAAGTGGATTATATTCCTGAAATTTTAAAGTTAAAAGATAGAAAATATGCTGGTAAAACAGCACAATCCCATGGTTTGTATTTAAACAAAGTTTATTATTAGAATTTAAAAGGAGATAACATGAAAGAAGATGCAATAGTAGTGGATTTGATGAAAATCAGAAAAAAACATAAACGAATTCGTAATTTTCAAAAAATACTTGCTTTACTGATTGTTATATTTATTTCTTTGGCTTTGTATTATTCAAGGGAAAAATGGATGAACAAAATTGATGAGGCTTCATATAGTTTGAAAAACAAAGAAGTTATGGGCTCAAACTTTCCATTAGAATTAGTAAGTGGAATAAATTATAGCGTTGGGGCTTTAGAAGATACTTTTTTATTACTTAGTGACACTCAGCTATATGTATATTCTTTAAATGGTGAATTGTTGGATGGTCGACAACATTTATATTCTAATCCTATTTTAAAAACAGTCAATAAAAAAGCTTTGTTATATGAAAGCAGAGGAAATAGATTTAGAGTTGAATCAAAAAAAAGAACCGTATACGAAAAGGAGTTAAAAGGCAAAATAATATATGCAAATATTAGTGATGATGGATATATTGCGGTGGTTACAACTTCAGATAGTTTTGTATGTAATTTAACAGTTTATGACGATAAGGGTAGAGAAATATATAATGTTGGTTATACAGAGAGAATTGTAGATGTCAGTTTTAACTCCAATAGTACAGGTTGTGTTTTGGTTTCTATAAACGCTATTGATGGCCAAGTAGTTTCTAAATCTGTATCACTTAGTTTTGATTCTAAAAAAATAAATTGGGAAACAGAAAATATAAATACATTTTGTATCTCTTCATATTATACAACAAATGGTGATTTGTTTTTGTTTGGAGACACAAAATGTGGATATTACGATAATACGGGGAAAATCATTTTGGGTTACGACTATAAAAACAGCCTTATAAACGCAAATTTTATAGATGGAAGAGCAGCTATGCTTTTTGACAATGAAGAGAGAAGAAAAACCAGTTTGGTTTTAATAAATGGTAAAGAATCAGAACCATTTGTTGTTGAAATTGATAAAGAAATAAAACATATGTTTTTAGAAAATAACATTGTTTATTTAATGTCGGATAATTTAATCCAAACATACAATTATTCAGGTAAATTAATGAAAACGGTCGACTTGAATGATTCATATAAACAGTTTTATAAAATTAAAGATACTATAATTTTAATAGGATATAATAAAATTGATAAAATTGAGTTTAAGTAATAATTTAAAAAAATAATTTATAGTAGGTGATAAAAGTTGGATACAGAATATTGGTGGTTTTATGATTTATTTATTTTAGTTACAATACTTTTTTGTGCTTTTAGTGGATATAAAAAAGGTTTTGCAAAAGTAATAGTAATGATGATAGGGTATATTGCTGTTGTTATTTTATCTATTTTTATTGGAAATATAGCTGGACCAGTTGTATATGATAATTATGTAAAACAAGTCATGGTTGATTCAGTGAAAAATATAGTTGATGAGTATAATTTTGAAACGGAATTTCAAAAAGTTATGAAAGAAGTAGTTCCAGATGTTGACTTTAAAGAAACTGAAATAGATGAATTTATTATAGATAATTCCAAAAATGTGAGTGAAGATTTGTATCAGTTGTATTTAAGAAAAAACAGTTTAACACTTTACTCAGAAAAAGAATTTAATGAAAAAATAAATGAAAATTTAAACAAAACTATAGCAAACTCTTTTAACACAGGTATGCCGGCTTTTGTTGAGAAAGAAATAAAAAAAGCAACTCAAAAAAATAATAATTTATTACTAGATACGTTTAAAGTAATAACTGGTGATTCTACTAAAGCGGCTGAATACATTGAAGAGAAGTATGTAAGAAGTATAACAGTGAAATTATTGAAAGCTTTTATATATTTAATTTCATTTTTGATTTTATCTCTTGTTTTACAATTTGTAGAAAAAATCATAAGAGAATCTCACTCGATACCTGTTTTAGGAACTGCGGATAGTTTGTTTGGTGCTATTCTAGGTATAATACAAGCTTTGGCAATAACGATTTTAATATCACTAGTTATAAAATTTGTTATATCGTTATCAATTAATGAAATACCTATTTTTAACTTGAATACTATAAATCAAACGAAAATATTTAAACATATTTATGATTTAAATGAAATTATAATGAAATAATTAGTTTTAAACTATGGAGGAAAATATATGATATTATGTAGTAGATGTAAAAAGAGACCTGCAGTTGTTTTTATAACAGCGGTTCAAGGAGAAGAGAAAAAAAATGAAGGGTTATGTATGATTTGTGCAAAAGAAATGAAGATACCTCAAGTTGCAGATTATATGGAGCAGTTAGGTATTTCTGAAGATGATATTGAACAAATTTCAGATCAGATGATGGAATTAGTAGATGATGGAGAATCTTTTGAGCATGGAGGCTCTAGCACTTTGCCTCCTTTTATTCAGAATATGCTTAATAATAATTCTGGAAATTCATCGAATAACGGAAATCCAAGTTTTGGCGATTCTTTTGATAGAAAAAAAGCTCCTGAACCTAAAAAAAAGGAGAAGGAAAAGAAACTTAGATTTTTGGAAAATTATTGTTCTAACTTAAGTGAAAAAGCTAAAGAAGGTAAGTTAGATGATATTATAGGTAGAGATAAAGAAATTGCTAGAGTAATTCAAATTTTATCTAGAAGAACCAAAAATAATCCTTGTTTATTAGGTGAACCTGGTGTTGGTAAAACTGCAATAGCTGAAGGTATAGCTCAAAAAATAGATCAGGGAAATGTTCCTTTTAATTTAATTGATAAAAAAGTGTATTTATTAGATTTAACAGCACTAGTTGCAGGAACTCAATTTAGAGGACAGTTTGAAAGCAGAGTTAAGGGTTTGGTTGATGAGGTAAAAGCTGAACAAAACATCATTTTATTTATAGATGAGGTTCATAATTTAGTAGGTACTGGAGATTCTGAAGGCTCTATGAATGCTGCAAATATTTTAAAACCAGCTTTATCAAGAGGAGAAGTTCAAGTAATAGGTGCTACGACTTTTAAAGAGTATAGAAAATATATTGAAAAGGATAGTGCGTTAGAAAGACGTTTTCAACCTGTATCTGTAAATGAACCAACTATAGAGGATACAGTTGAAATTTTAATGGGAATAAAAAGATACTATGAAGAATATCAT
>JAEXNS010000382.1 GCA_023439605.1 Bacillota bacterium
CATTTGCACAACTTTCTATTATTTTATTAAATGCCAAAACAGGTGTATTGGTTCAAACAAGAAGACATGCTAGGATATGCTCACTTATGGGTATTAAACATTTTGTTTTTGCTATAAATAAAATGGATTTGGTAAACTATGATGAAGAAAGATTTATAGAAATTTCAAAATCTATTGAAGAGCTGGCAAAATCACTTGGAATTTCAGGTTATACCATAGTTCCTATCTCTGCTACTGAAGGAGATAATTTAACAAAAAAATCCGAAAACACACCATGGTATATAGGTGAAACTTTGCTTAGTCATCTTGAAAATATAGATGTAATAGATGATGACGAAGATGGCTTTTACATTCCTATACAAAGAGTTTGCCGACCTAATCATACGTTTAGAGGCTTTCAAGGGCAAATAGAATCAGGTAGTATAAGCGTTGGAGATAAGATTATAGTTTTGCCTAAAAAAGAAGAGGCAACCGTAAAAAGTATTCATTATTTAGAAAAAGAAGTACAAAGTGCAATAAAAGGTCAGCCAGTAACCATACAGTTAGATAGAGAAGTTGATGTTTCAAGAGGTTCGGTTATTTCAAAAGATATAAATTTAAAATCATCAAGAAAAATTATTGCAAATATTTTGTGGATGGATGATACAACACTTGAAGTTGGTAAAGAATACTTTGTAAAACTTGGAACAAAGTTGACAGTAGGTACAGTTACACGTTTAGAATATAAAATAGATGTAAATAGTGGTGAACATATAAATATATCAAAATTATTGAAAAATGAGCTTGCACATTGTAAAATTTACTTGGCAGATGAATTGGCAGTAGATGAATTTAAAAACCATAAAACTTTAGGTGAACTAATTTTAATAGATAGAGTTTCAAATATGACATCAGCCTGTGGTGTAGTAGATGAAGTTTTAGTAAGTGATAAGAACTCAAAAAATATTATCTTTAAACACGAAAATTTAGAGATAGAAGGGGATTTATTTGATGAATTTTATTACAACATGGAGAACTTTTCTTTGCAAAATTATAGAGAAGAAAGAATTGTTTATAAAGTAGGTGATGAAATTCCTGTAGAAGGAAAAACTTACAGTTATCCAAATGATTTTGATATAATTGTTTTTAGAAATAAGGCAGTTGTAGAAGTTAGAGGGAAAAAAATCAAAAATATTATTGAATTATCTGACTATAGCTATAATAATCTGCCGGTAGTAAATGGAAGAGGATTTGCTTTAAATATTTCTTCAAAGGAACAGTTTGAAACTTTTATTAATGAATTTCACTCTGAAAATGAAAGATTAACAGCAAAATTGGCAAATAAATATCTTGTTTTTGAAAAGTACAGAACAATAATTTTCCATGATAACTATTGGACTATATAAAATAAATTAAAACAAATAAATTGATAAATGCTTGATTTTGAATCAAAGCATTTATCAATTTTTCCCAATAAAATAAAAACATTGACACCAAGTAAAACATTGTATATACTTTAAAGTATGTATTAGATGATTGTACTCATTTAATAGGAGGGGTTTATGATTAAAAATTATTTAGACGAGTTTCTTCCTGATTTAGAAGAATTTAAAGAAAAAATAAATGAAGTTCATTATAAAGAAAATTCAGAAAGTGATTATAAAAGTTTTTTTGCTGGATTTGGAACTTACGCACAAAGAGGTGCAAAAAAAAGAATGTTAAGACTTCGCATTGCTGGTGGAAAGTTAACAAAAGATAAACTAAAATATATAATAGATTGTTCTGAAAAGTATAGTATAGACTGCGTAAAAATAACAACTTGTCAATCTATTCAACTTCATAATATAGAACCTAAGTATTTAGGCGACATAGTTGAAGGTGCATGGAAATCAGGAATGATAACTAGAGGAGCGGGTGGAGACCACCCTCGAAATGTTATGTCATCGCCACTTTCTGGAGTTGAAAAAGGTGAAAATTTTGATGTACTTCCATATGCTTTAGAGACTAGTGATTATTTGTTAGGACAAATAAAAAAAATAAAATTGCCTAGAAAATTAAAGGTATCTTTTACAAATTCAAAACTAAATGATACACATTCTACATTTCGTGATATTGGTTTTTCATCAAATAAAGATGGTACTTTTGATGTTTATATAGCTGGCGGATTGGGTAATCAACCAAAACTTGGCATACTTGTTGCTAAGTCAATAGAGCCTAATAAAATATTATATTATGTAAGTGCGATGATAAAAACTTTTGTAACTTATGGAGATTATAAAAACAGAAATAAATCTAGAACAAGATTTTTGCAGGACACTTTAGGAATTGAAGGGTTAAAAGATGCATATAGTGAAAAGTTAAAAGAATCTTTTGAAGAGAATTTGGACGTAAAAATAAAAACAATTCCAGTTTCAAAAACAGGTGAGAAAAAAAGATTTAGAAATACTCGTATTAAAGCCCAAAAGCAAGAAGGTTTATTTTCTGTTCACTATCATCCTATAGGAGGAAAAATAAATCTTGAAAAATTGAAAGAAATTTATAATTTAATTTTAGATATGCAAGAAGTAGATATTAGATTAACTACAAAAGGTGGATTATATATAATAAATTGTGACCATGATGAAGTTAAAAAAGTTATACAAGTAACCAAAGATAGTGCTGTAACTTTGTTTGAAAATTCTGTAGCTTGTATAGGAAGTTCTATTTGTCAAATTGGAATTCTTGATTCACAAACTTTATTGAAAAAATGTGTTATGGAAGTAAAAAAAGAAAACTTTGCAGCTGAAGTTTTGCCTACAGTATATATTTCAGGTTGCCCTTCATCTTGTGGAATGCATCAAGTTTCTGAAATAGGATTTAGAGGTGCAATGAAAAAAATAGATGGTGAGTTAAAAGAAGCTTGTACTATTTTTGTAGGTGGATGTGAGTATAGAGGAGCTGAAAAACTTGGAGAGATAAAAAAAGCTTTTCTTGCTGAAAATATACCTAGTTTTCTTATAGAATTGGGACGAAAAATCTCTTCACAAAATACGACATTTAAAAAATGGATTAAAAAAAATGAAGAAGAGTTAAACTTGTTAATTGAAAAATATGCACAATGATTTTTAAAGGAAGTTGTATTAAAAAATGTATGTCATTAGTATTACCTATAAAACTGCCCCAGTAGAAATAAGAGAAAAATTTTGTTTTAAAACAGACGAAAAAGAGGAGTTTTTAAAACAAATTTTTTTAAGCCAAGAAGTCGATTCTTGTGTATTATTATCTACTTGCAATAGGGTTGAAGTGTATTTTACAGGCTATAAA
>JAEXNS010000080.1 GCA_023439605.1 Bacillota bacterium
TACGAAAATAGGTAGAGAAATAACAGTTTGTGTTAAAGAAAGTGGAGCAGATCCTAACATAAACAGTAGATTAAAAGATTTGATATCTAAGGCAAAATCCAACAATGTTCCAAATGAAAATATAGAAAGAATAATTAAGAAAGCTTCTGGTGAAAATGACAAAAACAACTATGTTTCCATGGTTTATGAAGGATACGGACCAAGTGGTGTTGCAATGATAGTAGAAGCGTTAACAGATAATAAAAATAGAACAGCTGCAGACGTTAGACATTATTTTGATAAATATGGTGGAAATTTAGGCACTTCTGGTTGTGTTTCTTTTATGTTTAAAAGTAAAGGTATTGTAATTATAGAAAATAATAACCTAGATGAAGATGTTATCATGGAAGATTGCTTTGAATTTGGTGCAGATGATTTTAACATTGAAGATGATAATGTAGAAATTTTATGTTCACCGTCAAATGTAAATGATCTATCTGAAGGATTAAAATTAAAGGGATATAAAGTTTTATCATCAGAAATATCAATGATTCCAGATACCTACACTACTTTATCAGATGAAGAAAGTATAAAGAAAATGAAAATATTATTGGAACATTTAGAAGATAATGATGATATTCAGAATATTTGGCATAATCTTGAGGATTTTGATTATTAAAATTAAATTAAGGACAATGCTATTATGATAAAGAAAAAGTTATTTAAAAACAATAAAATATCATTGATTTTATTTGAAATAATATATCGTTGTACGTATTTTTTGTTATTTTTTCCTGTGCTAATTAAAATATTTGAATATGTTTTAGAAAAAAGTAATTATAGTTATATTACTAACAATAATTTTATACTTATATTGAAAAATCCAATTATTATAATTAGCTCATTTATTGTTTTTTTCATATTAGCTTTTAGTACTTTTCTTGAAATAAATTGTATTATTGTATCTATAACTCATTCGCAATTGCATAAAAAAATTAGTATTACAGAAATATTTTTTTTGGGATTTGTTAATTTTAAAAAAATGGTAAAATCAAAATTTCTGTTAAGTTTTATTTTTAGTATTTTAATATTTCCTATAGTAAATTTTAGTTCTTTTTTTTATCTATTATATAAATATGAGATAATTCAATATTTGTTGAAAAATATTTTTTCAAATTATAATTATTTAAACTTGATTTTAGTTTTTTCTATAATAGCTATTTTCTTTGAATTAACATGTTTGTACATTTTTCCTGTATTTATTTCTGATCAAAAATTTAAAATAGAAACCAATTTATTTATAAATTTATTTTTTTTATTGATTACAAATTTAATTATAATTTTAAGTGTAGTTTTCCTTGTTTTAATTGTTGGTGTATTTTCTACTATTTATGTAAAATTTAAATATGAAAACTCAATTGCATATTCACAACTTATACTTTATGGTGATAGAATAAGTTATTTAATATTTTTTATAGCTGGAATAATCAGTTTGATTTTTAATATAATTGTTATGTATAAAATATACTATTTACAAAAAATCAAATCAGAAGATCAAAAAATATTTAGAGATGATATGATGCAACCACTTTATAAAATGAAAATCACTACAAAAATTATTGTTTCATTTGTTTTGGTTTCTATTTCTATTATGGAATCATATATTATTTTTGATATCTTGATTAATGGTTCGACAGTATTAGATAAATTTTTTCAAAACACAGCTATAACAGCTCATAGGGGAGGGGCAAATTTTGTTCCAGAAAACACTTTGGAAGCTGTTGAATATGCCGTGAGTGTATCTTCAGATTTTGTTGAAATTGACGTACAACCAACAAAAGATGGAAAAATCATTTTAATGCACGATTTGGATTTAAAAAGGACTACTGGTTTTTCTGGCAAGGCTTATAAACTTAAATATGAAGAAATAAGAAGTTTAGACCCAAGTTATTACTATAAAGGTGAATATCAAAATTTATACATACCCACATTAGAAGATGTTTTAGACCTATATAAAGACAAAATAAAATTTAACATAGAAATAAAATATGACAAAAAATATAATGAGAAATTTGTTGATGATATAGTTAATTATTTAACTGAAAAAAATTTAGAGAATAGATGTGTAATCTCATGTATTAATTATGGATATTTAAAAAGAGTAAAAGAGCTGAATCCTAAAATTAAAACAGGATATATTTTACGGGTGATTTTAGGCAATGTTGGGAATATGAAAGATGTTGATTTTTTAAGCTTAAGTCATAGATATTTAAATATTAATACTGTAAACATGATACAGTATTATGGAAAAGAAGTTCATGTATGGACGGTGAATACAAAAAGTGATATCAATAGAGTTAAAACAATGGGTGTAAATAATTTAATAACAGATAATCCAGTATTATGTAGGGAATTGATTTCTGAAAATACTGTATTTAGAAATTTTAATGAAATTTTTAAATCATTTTTAATAAGCATATAAATATTATTACATTATTGCTATTTATCAATAACATTTAGTTTAACAATTTGAAAATTATTTTGACTATTTAGAGTTAATCAGAAATTTGACTTTGCGGAGTTGATCTAGATTTCAAGTTGTCTTGGACTTTCGGGAAAACATATCTTCCTATAATACAACTGAATAGTCACACAAAAACAAAGGAAAAAGAATTGATTTAAAAAAATTCTTGCAAAATATATAAATTTATTGTAAAATAATATTATATGTTTATTTTATTTTAGGAGATTTTTAATAATGAATTTAATATCTATAATTGTACCTTGTTACAACGAAGAAGAAGTACTACCGTTATTTTATGATAAAATAACTGAAATAATGGAGAATATGCATGCTAAATATGAAGAAGTTGCTTTTGAAATTGTTTTCGTAGATGATGGTTCAAAAGATAATACCTTGAAAAAATTAAGGGAATTAGCAAAAAAAGATAAAAGAATAAGGTATATTTCTTTTTCTAGAAATTTTGGTAAAGAATCGGGAATGTATGCGGGTTTAGAAGCTGCTAAGGGTGATTATATAGTTGTTATGGATGCAGATTTACAGCATCCGCCTGAATTTATTCCTCAAATGTATGAATTTGTTAGAGAAGGCGAGTATGATTGTGCTACCACAAGAAGGGTAAGTAGAAAAGGAGAATCTAAATTACGCTCATGGTTCGCTAGGAAATTTTATTCGATAATGGATAAGATATCTCAAACGGAAATTGTTGATGGAGCACAGGATTTTAGATTTATGACTAGACAAATGGTTGATTCCATTTTATCTATGAAAGAGTATAATAGATTTTCAAAGGGTATTTTTAGCTGGGTGGGATTTAAAGTTAAATATATAGAATATGAAAATGTTGAACGTGCTGCTGGAACTACAGCATGGTCGTTTTGGAAACTTTTCTCATATTCTTTAGAAGGAATAATGGCTTTTTCTACAGCACCTTTAGCAATAGCATCATTTCTAGGTGTTATATCGTGTTTAGCTGCATTTATATATGCGTTTGCAGTAATGTTTAAAACTTTAATAGTTGGAGAGGATGTACATGGTTATCCGACTATTGTTTGTCTAATTCTTTTGTTAGGTGGATTACAATTATTCTGTACTGGAATACTTGGTCAGTATTTGTCAAAAACATACTTAGAATCTAAAAAAAGACCTATATACATAGTTAGAGAAACCGAAGAGGATATAAAGAATAGCTAGAATATATGTTACATGCAGCTGCCAAAGATATAAAGTATGATTTTTTAGTAGTTTTTATTCTGCGTGGCTATTGATTATCTGATTGCCATTGACTTTAGGATATATGTGGACAAATAGCGGAATTATATGGAATTTATAGGTGGTGTTTTATTGAGTAAAAAAATTCGAATAATAATAGTTATTCTTTTGATAATTCTTTTTTCCATTATTTTTGCTATAGTTAGATTATATAACGATACATCAAAAACAGGCGTAAAATCAGAAAGTAAGGTAGAAAATATAGAACAAATATTATCTGTTTCAAATGAAAATGGAGAGAGATTATTTAGGTCTAAAGATGGTTTTATTGGTGTAATTGATAAAAATGAAGAATTAGTAATTGAACCAATTTGGTCTAATATTATATTTATTTCTAATAACACCTATATTATTTCAAAATCTGAGAATGGAAACGATAAATATGGTATGATAGATAAATCTGAAAATTTAATTGTCCCTATTATTTATGATAAACTCAGTATAGTTCAAGATGATATTATTTTAGGGGAAATTAATCATAAAAATAAGTCTAAATTTATAATTTTTAATTTTGGAGGAAATTCATATTTTAATAAAGAATGGGATAAAGTCACTTTTAAAAATAATTACATTGAGTTAAAAGCAGATGAAGATATTTTTAAAGCTAAACTTCAAAATAATTATATGTTTATAAGCAATATGTCTATTAAAAAAGAACTGAGTAATAAAAGTATAAATTTTAATATATATAAGGTTTTTGATTTTAAAAGGAAAACTATTGGGGTATATGAGGAGCTTATTGACAATTCTATTAGCTATATAGAGGCTTTATTTGATGATAATATTGAAGTTATTAAGAAATTAAATCATAAAGATTATAATGTTAATAATAAATTAAATATTGAATTAAAGGGTGCAATAATAGATAGTATTAATAGTAATGAGATCTCCGTTGAAAAAACATCTACTGGTATTTATAATTATAAGTCGGAAATTGGATTGACATATACTTTTCCAGAAACTATTTTTCAAGATGGAACAGTAAACACAAATACAAAATCAATTATTTTTATTATTTTTATGAAAAAAAATATAGATGGGAAATTAAGTGTTTACGAAATTTTAACACATGAATAAAAAAACCTCTTATTATCGTTTAGAATGATAATAAGAGGTAAATTTATTAATTAATAAATTTAAATTCACTTGATTTTATGACACATAATATGATATAATTATTTGGTTAATAGAAGATATTATTTGTTTATTATTTCTAATGTATCACGTGCAATCAAAAGTTCTTCATTTGTAGGGACAACCCAAACGTCAACTTTAGAATTTTCAGTAGAGATTTTAGAAAGTTTCCCTCTAATTAAATCATTAACTTCTTGATTGATTTCTATTCCAAAGTAACTCATATTTGCTCCAACACCAGCACGTAAAGCTGGGTCATTTTCACCAATACCACCTGTAAATATAATTGCATCTAATCCATTCATAGCTGCAGCATAAGAACCAATGTATTTTTGAATTTCATATTGTAAAATTTGTGCTATTAAAATTGCTCTTTCATTTCCTTCTTCTGCAGCGTTTGAGATATCTCTGTTATCACTTGATATGCCTGACATACCTAAAAATCCGGAACGTTTATTTAACATGTCACTTGTTTCTTCTGGGGTTAAGTTAAGTTTACTTTGCATATATGTTACAGCTGAAGCGTCAATTGAACCACATCTAGTCCCCATAATCAAACCGTCAAGAGGAGTAAATCCCATTGAAGTGTCTATTGATTTACCACCGTTTATGGCTGTTATGGATGAACCGTTACCCAAATGACAAGATACTATTTTCAATTCTTCAGGTTTTTTATTTAAGATTTTTGCAAGTTCAAGAGATACATAACGGTGTGATGTACCATGAAAACCATATTTTCTTATGCTATATTTTTCATAACATTCAAAAGGTATAGCATACATATAAGCTTTTGGAGGAATTGTTTGATGGAAAGCTGTATCAAAAACAGCTACTTGAGGAACATTTTCAGGTAAAACAGATTTGCAGGCTCTAAGTGCTAAAGCATGAGCGTGGTTATGTACTGGTGCAAGTTCAGCCAAGTTATCAATTTGATCAATTATTTCATCAGTTATGATACAAGTTTCAGTAAATAACTCAGCTCCTTGTACTATTATGTGACCTACTGCTGAAACTTCATTCATACTTTCTATAACTGACGCATTACTTTTAGTTAATGTTTCAACTAATTTTAGAAAAGCTTCAGTATGTGTAGGAAAAGAACAATCTTCTTCAATACTTCTGCCATCAAAAGTTTTGTATGAAATATGCCCTCCTAAACCAATTCTATCGCAATTTCCTTTTGCGATAACATTTTCATTTTTCATATCAATTAATTGATATTTTAATGAGGAACTGCCGGCGTTGATTACTAGAATCATCATTTGTTTTTTTCAATCCTTTCAAAATATTGAACAATTAAATATAATTCATTGTTCTTATACTCAAAAAATGAGTAATATAAAATTAAAACATATTTGAAGATAAAAAATATCTATCAAACATTAACTAATTAATTATATACCAAAATAGATGAAATGAAAATACTTTTTTTAAAAAATTTTTATTTTTAAGTTTTTAATACTTTATTTAAATATATAGGAGGAATATCAATGAAAGTTTCAGGTATAATTTGCGAATATAACCCTTTTCATAATGGACATCATTATCACATTCAAAAAACAAGAGAAAATGGAGCAACACATATTGTTGCTATTATGAGTGGTAATTTTGTGCAAAGAGGGGATGTTGCTTTAATTGACAAATTTGAAAGGGCTAAGGTTGCAGTAAGATCAGGGATTGATCTTGTAATTGAGCTACCTGTTGCTTTTGCACTTTCTACAGCTGAAACGTTTGCTAGAGGGGCTATGCATATTTTAAATGCAATGGGATGTGTTGAGGAAGTATCTTTTGGAAGTGAATCTGGGGACATAAGTAAAATTATTTCTGCTGTTAAAGCAAATATAGAGTGTTCAAAATCAGATGAAATGAAAAATTTACTAGAAAACGGGTTTTCCTATCCAAGTGCATTATATTGTTTAGTAGAAAAAAATTATGGTAAGCAAATGTCAGAAATTTTTGATGGTCCTAATAATATTTTAGCAATAGAATATGTTAAAGCTCTTGCTTATTTAAATTCAAAGATTTCCCCTTTTACTATAACTAGAAAAAATGCTGGGCATGACGAACATAAGGTTTTTGGTAATTTTGCAAGTGCTTCTTTTATAAGACAAAATCTTTTAGAAGATAATGATTGCCATGATTTAATGCCTAATGAAATGGCAACCGTCGTAACTGCAGCAATGGCAGAAGGACGAATAGCCTCTTTGAGTAATTTAGAAAAAATAATTTTATATAAAATGAGAACAATTAGTGTTAATCAAATTAGAGATACACCAGATGTAGGTCAAGGACTTGAAAATAAGATCTATGCTTCTAAAACCGCTACATCTCTAGAAGAGTTAATGCATTTGATTAAAAACAAGAGATATCCTATGGCTAGAATAAGGAGAATATTATTAAATGCATTAATTGGAATAAATAAAAATGATTTAATGCAACCACCGGTATATGGTAGAATCTTGGCTATAAATGAAAGAGGTACAGATATTTTAAATGCTGCAAAAGGAAAATCAAGAATACCATTTGCTACTTCCTTATCAAAACTAAGTGAAATAAATGCAGTTACAAAAAGATTTGCGGAGTTAGAAGCATTGTCAACTGATATTTATAATTTGGCTACTAAGACTATGCAAACTACAGAAACTGACTATAGAGCTAAAATAGGGGTATTCAATACTTTGGAATTGAGGTAATAATGAATTATAAAGGTGTCATATTTGATTTGGATGGTACTATTTTGGATTCAATGGATTCATGGATAGATGTTGATAAAATATTTTTGTCGGAAAACGGAATAGAACATATACCAAGAGATGTAGATGATATGGTAAAAAAACTTACTTTTGAAGAATCGGCAGAATATTTTATAAAAAGATTTAATTTAAATCTTACTAAAAAGCAAGTTATAAATAGAATTGAAGAAATTATTGCTTATAAATATGCAAATGAAATTCAGCTTAAACCTTATGTTTTAGAATTTTTAGATGAACTTGATTTAGAAAATATACCATATTGTATTGCTACTGCTACTTATTTTTCTTTAGCAAAGTCTGCACTAGAAAGATTAGGCTTATTTAGTAGATTTAAGTTTGTTTTAACTTGTACAGATGTGGGAAAAAACAAAACATTTCCAGATATATATATTAATTCTGCAGAAAAAATAAATACAAAAATAGAAGAAACATTAGTGTTTGAAGATGCATTGCACTGTATTATAACTGCAAAAAATTCAGGATTTTATACTATTGGTGTTTATGATGAATCTTCTAAAAATGATTGGCAAAAAATAAATGAAATAAGTGATTTATCAATATCTTCATTTGAAAATTTAAAAAGAATATTAGAAATATAACAGTTTATTTAAGGGGTTTTCTATGAAAAAAGTAATGGTTGGCATGAGTGGTGGAGTTGACAGTTCAGTTGCAGCAAAACTTTTATTAAATATGAATTATGACGTTACAGGAGTTACGTTAAAACTTTTTTCTAGTGATGAAGAAAATGTTTTTGATAAAACCTGTTGTTCTTTGTCAGATGTAGATGATGCAAGAAGAGTGGCATACAAGTTGGGAATAGAACATTTAGTATTTAATTTTCAAGAAGAATTTAAAAGAGATGTAATAGATGATTTTGTAAGTAGTTATCTTATTGCAAAAACTCCAAATCCTTGCATAGAGTGTAATAAATTTATTAAATTTGATAAAATGCTTAGAAGAGCAGAAGAATTGGGTTTCGATTATATAGCTACAGGACATTATGCAACAAAAGAGTATTCTGAAGAAAATGGTAGATATTATTTAAGAAAATCTAAGGACTTATCTAAGGATCAAACATATGTTTTGTATAATTTAACTCAATATCAACTTGAAAAGACACTTTTCCCTCTATCTTCCTATAATAAAGAAGATATAAGAAAAATTGCAGAGGAAGCTGGATTAATAAATGCTCGAAAACCAGATAGTCAAGATATATGTTTTGTACCAGATGGTGATTATGCTTCTTTTATAAAAAAATATACAGGAAAAGAATTTGAACAGGGGAATTTCTTGGATATAAAAGGGAACATAATTGGGAAGCATAGGGGTGTTGTAAATTATACTATAGGTCAAAGAAAAGGATTAGGTATATCATTGGGTAAGAAAATGTTTGTAGTAGATAAAAATCATAAAGAAAATACAGTTACTTTAGGTGAAATAAATGATTTGGTTTCTTATGAAGTATATGCGGAAGATATAAATTTAATCTATATTTCAGATATAAAATCGCCACTAAGAGTCAAATCTAAAAATAGATACAATCAAAAAGAAGAAGATGCAACAGTTTATTTACATAAAGATAGTGAGTTAAAAATTGTTTATGATAATCCACAAATTGCTATTTCAAAAGGTCAATCGGTGGTTTTTTATCAAAATGATATATTAGTTGGTGGCGGAAAAATAAAGTAATATTTTTAAAATTAAGGGTGTGTACTTGATGAAAATAAAAAAATTATCAATTATTATATTACTAGTTTTGTCGTTATTTTGTTCATGTTCAAAAGAAATAGATGAAACTGAGTCAAAAGCTACATTGGAAAGCATAGTTACAACTGTTTCAGGAAAATTGGTTCAGGATAATTCTACTGTTGTTGGAACTGATGTAAGTTCTGAAAGTGTTGAGGGAAAAACTACTATAAGCGATATTCAAAATCCAATTACTGGAGAATTAGGCTTTAACGAAAAAGCAATTAATAAAAGACCAGTTGCAGTTATGATAAATAATATCCAAAGTTCGTTACCTCAATATGGAATAGAAGCAGCAGACATGATTTATGAAATAGTAGTAGAAGGTGGAATAACAAGAATGATGGCGATTTATTCAGATTATTCAAATGTTCCAAATGTATGCTCAATAAGAAGCTGTAGATTTTATTTCCCCATATTAGCATATGGAATGGATGCTATTTATTGTCACTGGGGAACTGATAAAACACTAGCACAAGAAACACTTGATAGATTAGGTATTGAAAGATTTGACGGTGGTGGAAATGCAGAAAATGTACTTTTTTTTAATGATCAGGATAGATTGAATAACTATGCAAGAGAACACACAGGATATTTAAAAGGCAGTGTTTTGCCTGAATTGATACAAAGTTATGGGTATAGAACAGATTTACTTGAAAAAAATAGAGGAAATGTGTTTAATTTTAATTCTGAAAATGAGATGTTGATTCCTTCTGGTGTAGACTGTAATAAAGTTTTGTTAAATTTTTCTAGTGATTATTTTAGTACATTTGACTTTGATAATGAACTAAAAGTATATAAAAAACAACACTCAGGAAGTGCACATATGGATCAATCTACAGGAAATCAATTAAGTTTTACAAATGTATTTGCATTGAGAACACAAATAGGCCTGTTGAATATAGGGCAACTTATGGATGTTAAATTAAACGGAGGAACAGGATATTATATTTCAAATGGCAAAGCACAGGAAATAAATTGGCATAAAGATTCTGAAGAGGATAAGATTTCATTTACTGATTTAGACGGAAATGAACTTATTGTTAATAAAGGGAAAACCTATATAGGTATAATTGGAAATGAAAAAATAATAAGTATAAATTAAAAGTTAATATTTAGCCACCAAAGGTGTTATAGTGCTTTAAATTAATTTTCTTTAACTTAAAAATATTTATAAAAAGGTCACTATTCAGCCACTAAAAGTGAAGTTTACGGTTTCGCAAGGGTTTCGACTCTGCGGAGTCGACCAGGCTTTCTGGTCGCCCTGGATCTTCGGTAAAACATCTCTGCTTTATAAATATGTTTGAATAGTAACATTAAAATGTGAACAAATTATTAATTTTATTTTAGATATTGACAAATGAATATATTCGCGGTATAATTAATTAGTAAAAATAAAGCAGAACCCATCAGTTCTCACCGATTAGCATTTATTTAGCTTTATCGGTCAATACTAAGTATTGTTAAGAGTAAGAGTGCTGACGGTATGTCTGTACTCTTTTTTTTTGAAATTAGACTTGGAGGTGCTGGCTATTAGCAACAAAGAACTACAAATAAACGAGGAAATTCGCGATAAAGAGCTTCGCGTTATTGATGTGGATGGATCTCAGCTTGGAATTATTTCCGCAAAGGATGCACAAAAACTTGCATTTGATCAAAATCTTGATTTAGTAAAAATCGCTCCACAAGCGACTCCACCTGTGTGTCGTATAATGGATTATGGTAAATACTGTTTTGAACAAGCAAAGCGTGAAAAAGAAGCTAGGAAAAATCAAAAAATTGTAGAAATTAAAGAAATACGTATGTTTTCTAACATTGATACTCATGACTTTAACACAAAAGTTAATCAAGCACAAAAATTTCTAAAGTCAGGTGATAAGCTCAAAATCTCAGTAAGATTCCGAAAACGAGCTATTGCTCATCCTGAATTGGGGATGGAAGTTTTAGAACGTTTTAAAGAAGCTTGTTTGGAGGACGGCGTTGTGGAAAAGCCTGCAAAAATGGAAGGACGTAGTCTTATTA
>JAEXNS010000155.1 GCA_023439605.1 Bacillota bacterium
GCTGCAATACCTAGTCTTTGTTTCATTCCCAAAGAATATTTTCGGTATTTTTTTTTGTCATCTGGATTTAAGCCTACTAGCTTTATTGTTTCTTTTATATGCTTTTCATCAATTTTATTTTGTATGGATGCAAGCATTTGTAAATTGTCATATCCTGAATAGTTATCTAAAAAAGATGGATTTTCAAGCAATAAGCCTAAACTATCTGGGAAAGTTATGTCTTTACCTAAAGTTTTACCATTTATTTTTATGGAACCAGAAGTTGGACGAATTAATCCAGAAATCAATCTCATGAGCATTGTTTTTCCACTTCCGTTTATTCCTTGAAAACCATAAATACAACCAGAGTTCATAGTAGCATTTATATTATCCAAAACAAGCGAACTTTTGATTTTTTTTGATGCATTTTCAATTACTATATTTGTCATGTTTAACCTCCTAATTTGTATTTACTATATCATAAAAATAAAAACGAATTGCTCCAACAACTATGAAAAGACTACTCAGTATAATGGAAACTATTATCCCGATATTAAAATTGACACCATTAGTTAAAATCATGTCATTGCGTATCATCATTGAATAGTTGGCTATTAAATATGGTTTGATTATATAAGTAGAAGATATTAAGATAATCGAAATAAACAAAAAACTAAAAATGGGCTTTATGAAAAGAGATAATGTCATTTGTAATAGACTTATTGCAATTGACATTAAAATAGGTGTTATAAAAAAATAAAATGGAATAGCTATACTTTTTGAAATTAAATCCGTTTCTTTCAACGAAAAGTTATAAATAGCTAAGTCGGTATTTATGGTTGTGTTTATATTTGCATTAGAAATAAGAGAAAAAACTAGTATTGATAAAATTAAAATTAAATGAAATAAAATGTTGTATGTAATATTCCAAACGCATTTTGAAATCCACCATAATGTACGTCCTTTAGTTCGTATTAAAATTTGTTTACCGTAGTTATGAAGGTCGTTGTAAGGATAATTAAGTGAACCAAAAAATATTGATGTAAAAAGCAGTATCCATAAAATAGGTATTTGAAAAGGTTCATCAGGTTTAGGTATGTATTCTTTCATACCACCATATATAAATAATAAAATATCACTAATTGAATGACTTGCTTCATTATGTGAAATAGAATAACCTTTGATGTTTGAAAAAAAATTCAAACAAAAAGAAATTGATAAAATAAATGAAGAAATTATAAAAAATTTATTTTTTATAATTCCGTTTTTTATATCAAAAAATATTATTTTAATATACTTCATGTTTAAGTCCTCGTATTACAGTTGTTAAAAAAGTTAAAGAAAAAAGTAACGCAATTTCTATCATGATTATATATCCAGAAACAGCATATGTAGTTGGAGGATGTAATATTGTCAACGGTGAAAGTTCAAATTTTACTTTTTCTAAAAAGAACGATGATAAGTAGTGAACACCTAAAATAGAAGCAAAAGGGAAAAGAATAACAACTATATTGTTTTTAATCAAGTTTGCTATTGCATAGCTGATGCAAGCAATAAGACCGCAAAAAATAAAATCTATAAAAATATATATTAAAACATATAAAATTGGCTTAGTATAAAAAAGCTGTGACATAAATGAAAAGGGAAACACCCCATAGAAAGGCATATAAGCGGGGTCGGGTTTAAGTGCTGGAATAAAAGAGGCAACTAGCATAATATTTAAAACAAGTGGGATTATCATTGCTAATCCACCAGAAATAAATGTCGCTACATATTTTCCAATATAATAATTAAAATTTCCGGTTCTTATAACCATATTTTTTATATAACCACTTTTTAATTCAGTACAATATGACCAACCATAAGGTATGGCAACCATAATAGGAAATATATAAAAATAGATGGTTGAACCTAGTGTGTATGACTCTCCTCCAATCCAGTGATTAAATAAAGTGGATAATCCTATAAGATGATTAGATAAAATAGATGTTTTATCTTCATATTCTAGCATTGAATTTAGGTCTTTTGTATGTACTTCTAAATTATAAAGAAAACTTAAAACAGTTATTAAAAACCCCACAATAATTACAAAAAAGAAGAGTTTGTTTTTTAAAGATTTTTTTAGTTCTAATTTTAATACTCTAATCATTTTTATTACTCTTTTCTATTATATCTTGTAAGTTTAATCGAACATATCCTGTTTCCCTTACTTGTAAATATATACAAGATAAGTCTTTTACGCTGGAAAAATCATAAAACCATATTATTTGAAATGTTTCTTCTGTACCTATTGGATTAAGAAATGAAAAGTATTTTTGACCTAGTTCATAATGTTTAGAAAAATAAATAATATTATCAATAGTTAAAAAAGGTTCATTGTCATTAAGTTTTAATCCGTCATTTGTATTTTCAAGTGAGACTAAACTTAATTCACAAACAGAATTAAGATCATCAATAAATTTGTTATCAATATTTTTACACGTTACATTCATAATAAGAAATTGGTCATTATTGCTCAAAGAATTGGAATTCAATTCTATAGGATCTATATTTAAAGAAGCTATAGAATCAACAAGTTTTATATCATTTATTATATATTCAGTGTAACTTTTTGTCGAGTCTTCGTTAATATATTCAGCTAAAACTTTATTGCCTATATTATGTATATTTTCCTCTTTTATCAAAGGCACTGGTGGGACATAATTTGGGTCTCCTTTTTCAGGATCATCCATATATTCTATTTTATCTTTTTCTAAAATAGAAGTGGTTATATCAGTTGAATAGGTTTCGTTTATTTCGACTATTTTATTATCTTTTTTATCCTTAGATGTAAATATACTTTTTACCTTGTTTTCTAGTTTTATATAGGAACATGATGTTAAAAGTAAAAAAGTAGATAATAAAATTACGCTGAAAAAAATTCGTTTTTTCTTCATACTAGGCTCCTTGTTTATACTGTTAATAAAAATCTAATCAATATTGATTAGATTTTTATTAACTAAATTATTTATGGATTTGCTACTGTATATGTTCCAACGCTGTCTGGACTCCAAGCACCAGATATAATGCCACTTGTGTTTTGGTAGTAAGTGGTCACATTAATATTAGCATATCCACAACCGTTTTCTTTAATGGAATTATATATAAACCAACTACCTTGAGTTATATATGCCTTTCCGTTCTTTGTATAATTAATCCCGTTTGATCCTGTAGAAACATTAGAACCTAGTGTACGAACATCAAGTGCAATTTGAACGTTAGATTTCATATAAACAGATGAAGAGTTGTCCTTAACCCTTTTAGGTGAAATATAAGCCTTATCAAAAGTGAATCCTACCGGTTTATTGGAGAACGTTGAATCCGTAGTGCTAGCAGAAACACTAAATGGAATTGATAAAAGTGAAGTTGCAGTTAAAAATGCTATGGTAATTTTTTTGATTGTTTTTTTCATAACAATTATCCTTTCAATAGAAAAATATTTTGTAAGCTTACCATGAAATTATAGCATTTTTTTTTTTTTTTTGTCAATACAATTTAAAATTTTCAATTAAATTTTAAATTTAGAAATAAATATTATGCAATTGTTAATTAAATATTTATCAGAATTTTTATATTATTATATCACTTATTCAATAAAATGTCAAGAAAAAGCCTACTATCAAAAAATGATAATAGGCTTGATTTTGTATGTAATTATTTATTGTAGTGAATTACTTTTACAGGGCAAACTGTTGCACATTCACCGCAGTCAACACATTTGTTATAATCTATTATAGCATGAAAATCCATTACTTTTATGGCATCATGCTGGCATTTCTTTTCACACATTTTACATCCAATGCAGCCATTTTTACAGCTGAGTTTAGTAGCTTTACCATTGTCTCTTGAGGTGCAGGCTACTACTACTTTTGTATTTTTAGGTTTCATTGTTATAAGATTGTTTGGACAAACGGTAACACATTTACCACAAGCGATACATTTTTCAGGGTTAATATGTGCAATAGAGTCTTTAATATATATAGCATTATATTCACATACAGTGCTACAATCGCCTAAGCCAAGACAACCATATGGGCATGTACTATTACCGCTGTAAAATCTCTTAACTGCTGAACATGCTTGAATTCCATCAAAGTTATATCTATATCCTGTAGCTGTTGAATCCCCACTACAATGAACAAAAGCAACTTCCTGAACACTTTCCATAGCAGTAGTACCTAAAATGGTGCTTATTCCTTCTACAACTTTTGGACCACCAGGTTTACAGAGATTTGTAGGTGCGTTTTGAGTTACAACAGCATTTGCATAATCGGCACAACCGGCGTATCCGCATGCACCACAATTTGCTTGAGGAAGGACATCATTTACTTTTTCTATTCTTTCATCTACTTTTACTTCAAAAAATTTTGAGGCAAAAGTAAGTAAAACTCCAGCAAGTAGTCCAAGTGAGGCAAATGCAATTATAGGTAAAATATATGTTGTAAACATATAGCAAATATCCTTTCTAAATGGATTTAATCATATACATGATTACGAGTTTTTGATAAAGTCTGCAATTAGTTCCATTTTATGCAGATTGTATGTTTGGTGGTTAATATTCGTTACTATTAAGCCATTAAAGTTAAAGTTTACGGTTTTGCAAGGGTTTCGACTCTGCGGAGGCGACCGGGCTTTCCGGTCGCCCTGGACCTTCGGTAAAACATCTCCGTGGCTGAATAGTAACGTTTGGCGAAATTAACTTACCAAACCTGAAAATCCCATAAAGCTTATGGAAACTATAGCTGCTGCAATCAATGTACTTGGAACTCCTTTAAAAGTTTCTGGTATATCAGAAGTCTCCATTTTTGAACGAACACCTGAGAAAATTAATAGTACCAAGGAAAAACCTAGTCCTGCACAAAACGCATTAAAAACGGACTCAACAAAAGTAAATTCATTATCTATGTTTAAAATAGTTACACCTAAAA
>JAEXNS010000268.1 GCA_023439605.1 Bacillota bacterium
AGCTTGTACAGCTGATTTTGTTGTTATGACAAAAGATAGTGAGTTTTTTATGGCACCTCCTTTTGATTCTAAAATTAATGGAGTTGGTACTTCAAAAGCTGCTGCTTCAAATGGAGTAGCTTCTGTAGTTTGCGAAAATGATGAAAAAGCAATTTCAACTGTAAAAAGTATTTTAAGATTAATGCCTGAAAATAATTTAACAGCTGTTCCTGTTTACGAATACGAAAACAGCCAAACACAAATAAGTGATTCACTAGAAAGTATTGTTTCAAATGTTGCAGATTTAGATTCTGTAGTAGAACTGTATAGTGATTTTGGAAAATCATCATTTACTGCACTTACAACTATTGGTGGGTCAACTGTTGGTATGGCAGCTACAAATAAGTCTACAGAAAGACTAACATCTGACGACTGTACAAAACTAGCGAGATTTATGAGAACGTGTGATGCATTTTCTATTCCTGTAATAACATTTATTGATACAGAAGGATTTGATAATGATTCAGTTTCTGAGGTTTCAGGAAGCATTAGAAATATGACAAAACTTTCTAGTACATATTCAGAAGCTACAACTGTAAAAATTTCTGTAATAACAGGAAAAGCATATGGACCCGCATTTGTAAGCTTAGCAGGGAAAAATATAAATACCGATTTTTCTTTTGCTTTTGAAAATGCAGTTATTTCTCCATTGGCACCGTTGGCAGCAGTTGAATTTTTATGGCATGATAAGTTAAAAGGTGCTTCAGATTTAACATCTAAGAGAAATGAATTAGCAGAAGAATATTCAAAAACAATTGCTTCTGCATTAAGTGCAGCTGAAAAAAATTGTATTGATGAAATAGTTAACAAGGAAGATTTAAAATCTAAATTAATAGCTGTTTTAGATATGCTTTCTAGTAAAAGGGTTACTAAGTTACCTAAAAAGCATAATAATATTCCTTTGTAATATAAAAAAGAGTTTTTAATTAGTTTAATTGTATATTTTAGATAGGTGGTTAATAATTATGAAAAGATTTAATATAACTGTAAACGGAAAAGCTTATGATGTTGCAGTAGAAGAATTGGCAGAAGGAACTCCAGTAGTTGCTAATGCATCACCAGTAGTAACACCAAAAACTGTACCTGTTGCTACTCCAGCACCAGCTCCTACTCCAGTAGCTGCAGTTGGTTCGGGAACAAAAATCACTGCACCTATGCCTGGTACTATTTTAGATGTTAAAGTTGCAGTTGGGGATTCTGTAACTAAAGGACAACCTATTATAGTATTAGAAGCTATGAAGATGGAAAATGATATCGTTGCACCATGTGATGGTAAAGTTACAAGTGTACTTGTGAAAAAGAATGATACTGTAAATTCATCTGATACACTAGCAACAATTCAATAAGAAAGGCGGTTTGCTAAATGGCTAAAAAAATTGGTATTACTGAAACGGTACTTCGTGATGCACACCAGTCCTTAATTGCAACTAGAATGACTATTGAAGAAATGTTACCTATACTTGATAAAATGGATAAAGTAGGGTATCATTCTATAGAGTGTTGGGGTGGAGCAACTTTTGACTCGTGCATACGTTTCTTAAATGAAGATCCATGGGAAAGACTAAGAACTCTAAAAAAACATCTACCAAAAACAAAACTACAAATGCTATTTAGGGGTCAAAACATGCTAGGATATCGTCATTATGCAGATGATGTCTTACAATATTTTGTACAAAAATCAGTAGCAAATGGTATAGATATAATAAGAATTTTTGATGCGTTAAATGATATCAGAAATTTAAAAACAGCTATTTTAGCAGCTAAAAAAGAAGGTGCTGATACTCAAGTAGCTATTTCATATACTTTAGGTGAAGTTTTTACAACGGATTATTATGTAGATTATGCCAAACAAATAGAAGCTGTTGGTGCGGATTCCATTTGTATAAAAGACATGGCGGCATTGATTACTCCATATGAGACTGAAAAACTTGTTAAGGCTTTGAAATCGGCTGTTAAAATTCCGATTCAACTACATACACACTATACATCTGGCTTTGCGTCAATGTGTATATTGAAGGGTATAGAATCAGGTGTAGATGTTGTGGATACAGCAATGTCACCTTTAGCTTTAGGTACTTCTCATGCACCAACTGAATCAATAGTTGCAGCTTTAAAAGGAACAGAATATGATACAGGTTTAGATTTACTTTTACTAAATGAAATAAGAGAATATTTTATGATATTACGTAAAAAATATATAGATTCTGGATTATTAGATCCTCAGATGCTTGCAGTAGATTCAAATGCATTAGTTTATCAAGTACCAGGTGGTATGCTTTCAAACTTATTGTCACAATTAAAACAAGCTGGTAAAGAAGATCAACTAAAAGATGTTTTGGAAGAAGTTCCTAGATGTAGAAAAGATTCAGGTTATCCTCCTTTAGTTACTCCTACTTCACAAATTGTTGGAACACAAGCTGTATTTAATGTTATAATGGGAGAAAGATACAAAACTGTTACTAAAGAATTTAAGGGAATAGTTAAAGGGGAATATGGAAAGACTCCTGTACCAATTGACCCTGAATTTAGAAAGAAAATTATTGGCGATGAAAAAGCTATTGATTGTCGCCCAGCAGATCTGTTAAAACCAGAACTTGATAAACTTCGTGAAGAGTGTGCAGAATGGATTGAACAAGAAGAAGATGTATTAACATATGCACAATTTGGGCAAGTTGCAGTTAAATTTTTTGAACAAAGAAGAAATAAAAAATTTGGCATAGATGGCGCTCATGCTGATATGGAAAAAAAGGTTCATCCAGTATAAATTGATTTAATTTTCACTATTATAGAGTAAAAATATGGGCGAGCATTTTGTTCGCCCGATTTTCACCTTTTAGGAGAGGATATAATTGCCTATTAGAATTTCTCAAGAATTACCGGCTTATAAAACGCTTTTAGATGAAAATATTTTTGTTATGCCTTCAGATATTGCTGAACATCAAGATATTCGCCCATTAAAAGTAGCAATTTTGAATTTGATGCCAAAAAAAATCGAAACAGAAACACAAATTTTAAGGTTGTTGAGTAATACCCCACTTCAAGTGGATGTGGATTTTATACATTTCGATTCACATATATCTAAAAATACTTCAATAAGCCATTTAAATACATTTTACACTACTTTTGATAAAATTAAGAATCAAAAATATGATGGTTTTATCATTACTGGTGCACCAATAGAACATTTGAATTTTGAAGAAATTGATTATTGGAACGAAATATGTGGAATAATGGAGTGGACGAAAACACATGTTTGTTCTACTTTGCATATATGTTGGGGTGCACAAGCTGGTTTATATTATCATTATGGAATACCTAAGTATTCCTTAGAAAAAAAGATGTTTGGTGTATTTCCTCATAAGATTTTAACAGGAAATTGCCATTTGCTCAAAGGTTTTGATGAATGTTTCTTAGTTCCACATTCAAGAAATACAGAAGTGAAAAAAGAGGATATTGACAAAGTAGATAAACTTGAAGTATTAAGTTTATCTAGTATGTCAGGAGTAAACATTGTTGGAAGCAAAGATGGAAGACAGTATTTTATTACTGGCCATCTAGAATATGATAGAGAAACACTCGCAAATGAATATTTTAGAGATAAAGAAAAAGGTTTAAACATTGAAATTCCATACAACTATTTTCCTGATAATGATATAGAAAAGACACCTAAATTCTTATGGAGTGGACATGCAAATCTAATGTATTCAAATTGGTTGAATTATTGTGTATATCAAAAAACACCATATAATATAAATGATATACATTGATAATTAAATAAATTTTAAAGAAAGAGGTTATGAAGATGAGCGATTATGGATATTCTTCCCCCAAAAAAGGTTTGGCGATTGCGGCGTTAATAGTGGGCATTATCTCTATACTATGTTGTTTTGTACCTGTTATAGGTATAATAGCTATTATAATAGCAATAGTAGCTTTGATTAAAAAACAAGGAGCAAAGCCAGCAGCTATTATTGGTATGATTTTAGGTATTTTATCTACCATAATTTCAGGAGTTGTAGTTGCTGGTTTATTTAAATTAAAATCCTTAGGACCAGAATACTTTGGTCCAATTGTAGATCAGTATTACGAAGACGGAACATTACCTGAAGAATGGAAGCAAATTGATGAAATGTATACTGATGAACAAAAAGATGAACTAATTAAAGCTATTGATGAGTACTTTAACAAATAATAATGCCAATATAAAAATAAAAACCCTTACTTTTAAAAGTAAGGGTTTTTATTTTTATATTGGCATTAAAACAGGAATGAAATTTCTTATTATATAGTAAAGCAAAAATAAAAAAGTGAGTTTATAATAAAAAGAATTTGTTCTTGGAATTAGCTTTTTATGATTAAAAAAAGTGAATGTTAACAATTCGATATATGCAATAATGGAGAAAAAAATCAAGAAAATATATAATGGATTATTTCGTAAAGATAATAAAAAATCAAGTTTTAAAATTGCGGATATACTTCTGGTACTACCACAACCTGGGCAAAAATGTCCTGTAAATAAATTGAAAGGACAAAATATATTAAATTTATGAATTAATAAAATTCCGATTTTAGATAATACAAATAAAACCATTATCGATATAATTGGTATGGATAGTACGAAAATTTTAAATAATTTTTTTTTGTTCAAAATATACGTCATCATTAAATTATACTTGAGGGAGTTTAAAAACTGAAAGAATGTTCGACTCATAAGATATAGGTTTAGAAATAATTTTATGATAGTTATTTAATTCACCTTTATAAAGTAAATTAGCTTCAGGTAAATGTCTTAAATCATCTGGTGAATAAAGATTAACTGGTTTTTTTAATTTAATACCTGATTTATATAGAACATATGCAACAAATTGAGAACATACGAATTTGTTCTTTCTAACTAGATGTAGATTTAAAGGAATGGACCAAAAACCAAGAACGTTAAAAGAATATATTTTTCTATTGTCAATAAAATGATTTAAAATTATATTTGATTTTTCTTTTTGCTCTGTAGTCATTTTTACCTCATATATTTCACAAGGTATATAACCAAAAAGACCTAGAACACCTTTTCCTACGTTTTCTTTATTAAAAGTAGCTGGCAATGGTGTTCGTGTATAATTTCTACAAAAACTATACATTTCACTTAAATCTGGATTTCTAGAAATAGATGCATGATTATAGGGTTTTTTTGTAAAAAATCTTATAAATTTAGCTATATTGGTTCCAGTTTGTGTTAATACTATATAAATTGATTCTTCCATTTGATTTCTCCTGATTAATTTTTTATAAGTTTAATTAAAACCTTGAATATATATAAAATATTTGATATAATGAAACTAACGTATAATTTCGACCGCTCGTAGCTCAGAGGATAGAGCAATACGCTCCGACCGTATTTGTCGCAGGTTCAACTCCTGTCGAGCGGATTTAAATTTTATTTACATACAAACTATTATAATATATTAAAATCAAATTGTCAAATATTCAATGCGTTTTTATTATTTTTTAGTTAATATTCAGTTGCTATTAAGCCGTTAAAGGTAAAGGTTATGATTTTGTAGGAGTTTAGACTTTGCGGAGTCGACCGAGCTTTCTAGTCGCCATGGATCTTCGTTAAAATATCTCCACCCGATACATATGGTTCAATATTAACGGTTTTAAATGATAAAACATAAAAGTTGTACTTATTATTTTAAAATGTTTTTTGTATGAATAATTTAAGGTAAACACAATATAAAAACTTATTAATAAATATAAAATGGAGGCTTTTTCATGGATGTAAAGGAAATTACTTTAGAAAAATTACTTTATGGAGCGAGAGAAATGGGATGTACAGATGTTCATCTCACTGTTGGTGCATCAACTGTCTTGAGATTAAATGGTAATTTAGTTGATAGTGGATTGCTTTTAAAAAGCGAGGATGTAGAAAAACTTATTTTATCATTAATTGACGAAAAGCAAAAGATGGAACTAGATAGAAATATTGATTTGGATTTTACTTTTTCTAGTAGTGATGGATATAGACATAGAGTTAATATTTTTAAACATAGGGGAAAGTTAGCTGCTATTATTAGATTACTAAAAAGTGAGCTTATGGAATTAAAGGAAATAAATATTCCAGAAGTTTTATTTGATTTTTCTTTGATTTCACCCGGATTTTATTTGATTTCTGGACCATCAGGTAGTGGGAAAACTACTACAATGGCTTCGATAATAGATAAATACAACAAATCAGTTATTTCACATATTTTATCTATTGAAAATCCGTTGGAATATTTATATGAAAACGGTAAATCCATTGTTCATCAAAGAGAAGTTGGAAAAGATGTTAACTCAGTATATGATGCTATAACATCTTCTTCTCATGAAGATGTTGATATACTAGCTATAGGAGAATTTACTGATTTTGATTCTCTTGATGCTGCAGTATCCGCTGCAGAATCAGGAAGAATGGTTATTGGTACAATAAATTCAAACAATGTAGCTCAAACTATAGATAGAGTTATTGATTTATGTCCTCTTGAAAGGCAAGCTCAATTTAGAATTAAATTTGCAAATGCTTTAAAAGCTATAATAAGCCAAAAATTAATTCCATCTAGCGATTTATCTAGTATATTATTAATAAATGAAATTTTAGTTGGTACAGACTCAACTTTAAACGTTGTTAGACAAGGTAAAACTAATCAATTAATAACAGCAATACAATCTGGTGCATCATTAGGTATGCATACTTTCAATAGTGATTTGGCACGTTTATATAATGCAGGCAAAATAACAAAAGAAATTGCAATTAAGTATACACCAGATAAAAATGATTTAATGCAATATATAAGAAATTAAAAATTAAACCCATTTCAAATTTGAAATGGGTTTAATTTTTAATTATTTTTTATTTTACAAATAGAATGAGTCATAGTTCCCATTGGACAGTAAACACACCATGAACGTGGTTTATATAGAACCATAGTAATTAACCCTAATACAGTTGAGGTAAGCATTAAACTATAAAATCCAAAAGCAAACTGAGCTATCCAAGGCGATACTACATTATTATATGCCCATTGGCATGGCAATTTTATAGTCCACAAAAGAGTGACAACCTGTTTTAAAGTATTTGCGTTAGAAAAAACTAAGAAAGTTGAAAAAATCATATTTCCAAACATAATTAAAAAGAAAGACAAAAAACTATATCTAAACCAATTTGACTTTATAAAAGAAGGGATATCTCGTTTTCTAGATAGTTTTAGTTTGTTACCCAATAAATCAAACATTTGCCCTCTTCCACAGTATTTATGACAGTATGTTTTATTACCTTTAAAAATAGAAATAAAAAGTGGAATCATAAAACATATAAGTCCAAGCCATGCGAATAATATATTAAAAAAACCTAAAACCAAGTATATAATTGAAAAAATCCATAGGTAATCGTTCCATTTTTTGTTTTTTTTCATTTATGAAGCCTCCAATTCAGATTTATTTTGTTCTATTAATTTTATTTCTATTACTGAAGCAGGACAAGCTGTTTTACACTTTCCACATCCTACACATTTTTCTTCATTTATTTCTGCGTAAATACCATTGGGTATTTTGATAGCGGATAATGGACAAACGTTAATACAGGTTCCACATGCAACGCATTTTTGATTTAAAACAAAAGCTTTTCTTTTTGATTTCATTTTTAAAATACTCCTCTTTTTTGAAATTTATGTTTTAATTGAAAATATTAAACCCCCAGCTATGCTGGGGAGAACGGAATAATCAGTAGAGGGTGTT
>JAEXNS010000291.1 GCA_023439605.1 Bacillota bacterium
AACCTTTTATCCACTATTCTTGGATTATTCAAAAAAAAGGTTGATGAAATTGAAAATAAAAATAAAGAAAAATCACAAAATTGTTGGGAAAAGACAACTACAGAGGTTTCAAAAAAATACAACTCACTTTTAAAAAAATACTGCCATATGCAGAGTGAATTTAGACAAGTTTCCATTGATGAATTTATTTCTGAAAGTAACTATGTACGAAAAAATGCAGAGATTTTTAATGCTGATTCAGAGTTTATAATTGCTTTTAATGAGTTTATTGATGAGCTCACAAAATCATCTGGTACAAATACAAGAAATAATTCAATGATTTTCTTTTTTATAGATGATATAGATTTGAGCACAAACAGATGCACAGATATTATAAAAACTTTACTTGCATATATGTCGCATCCAAAAATAGTAACTATTTTATCCGGTGACTTAGACACTTTTGCTGAGGAACTTACTATTGATTTCTTAAAAAAAGGTGATTTATTGCATAAAGACTTGTTGGATGTTAGTTTTATAAACAACGGTAAGGAAAACATTTTAGAGAGAAAAAAAGAGTTGGCATATGAGTATTTGAAAAAAATAATTCCTCCTATTTACAGACATAATTTAAAAACATGGAGTCTAAAAAATAGAGCTCAGTTTAAATCTGCAACAACTATAGATGGAAAAGATAGTGATAACAAAAACCTTGCAGAACTACTTACCGATACATTTAGAGATTATGATTGTGAGGCTTTATTTCAGTATTATGATTTTAATGAAGAAGATGAAAATAAAAGAATAAAACCTATTCCTCAAATGTTTCATATGTTTGATGATACTTCTAGAGGTTTAAATAACGTCTATAATGCACTTCTTCAAGTCAATAAATATATTAAAGATGATAATAATAAAAAAAATATTAATTATGATATAAATTGTTTTCAGTATATTAGAAATTTCCTTGAGACTGTTATATCAACAAATAAAATTTTAAATTCAGAAGCCACTTTATTAAATAATGTTATTTCAATGGGTTCTAGTTTTGAGGATACAATTATAGATTGTGAGTATTTTTATAATAATGTATTTGATGATAAAGATATAACAAATGATATAGACGCAATAAAAAGATTTACCTTATTTACTTTTTATGATTTTTCTATTAGAGTGCTAAAGAAAATAGAACTGTTCAATAACTCATATTACAAATCAGCTTATGAAAAAATAGCAATAGATATGGTATATTTATTTTATCGAAAAAAAAGAAACAGAATCTTAACGGAACAATTTGGATACAAATATCACGCAAAACCTACATTTTATAAATTTTCTTTCTTACTTCATTTCTTAAATACGTTCAAGGAAGATGAATTTAATAAAATAGGAGATTTTTACAACAAAGGTGAAAAAAAAACACGTAATTATATTTTAGCACTATTTTCTTACAAAAAAACATCAAAAAGAGAATTAGTTGATTTAAGTATAATAAAACATTCTATCCACTTTGTTTGGAGCTTTTTTAAAGATTATTCAAATAACAAAAATATCAATAAAAAAATTATTTATATTAGTAAATTTTTAGAATCGTTCGCTAATGCTTGGAACGAACAAGTTATTAAAAATTTCCCAAATCATTTTAAAGATAATTATACACCCTTGACCCTTATACGTAATTATTTGTCAAGTTTTAACGAATTCATAAAATTAGAGGATGTTTCAATAAGGAATTTTGGTAATACATATCTAAGTAGTAATAAAGACAATGATTTAATCAAATGTATTTTAGAAATAGACGATAAAAATTTATGGTATCTAGATATACCAGAAATATATTGTGTAATAAATAAAATTGAAACAAATATTTCTGAAAAACTTAAACAAATAAGTTGTGTCGAAATAAAAGCATTTAACACTCGTGATGCAAATTATACTAAATTGGGTCTAGATATCAAATCTAAAAATCCAATTTATACTGGTTGTTTAAATTACGAGTATAAAATAGATTATTATCAAGGAGATATTCTTAAATTGCAGGATTATTTTACATTATTTTCTATGTTTTTTGAAATCTTGAATGATGAAAAATATAATTCAACTGGCATCATAAAAGAGATCAATTTTTTAAATACTGCTAAAATATTCATTGGTAATAATGAAGACGAATTTAAATTTTGGATTTATACATACCTAAGAAGTAATATGCATAAAATTGATTCTAATTATACTTATCAGGAAGAATGTATTGCTGATTTAATTGATGAATTGTATAAATATTTTGAAGAAAATGATATTATCAAGAATAAAAAAATACAAATTAAAGATCTACTATCACCTGAATCAATTAAAACAATCGTAGAATTATCTAAATCAAAAAAACAACAAAATCCTACTAATGATACAAAAGATAAAAAAGATGATAATGATAATTTGTCCCCATCTCAAGAACTCCAACCTACAACACATGAAACAGGAGAATAACAATGCTGAATGATGATATAAACCGATTTTTAGGTGTATTTTCATTTCCATTTTCAAATTTGGATTTTATAAAAGAAGATTATCTTGATGACTATTATCAAAAAACAACACCAAAAATAAAGGATAAAGCAAAAATAAGAGATGAATTAATAAAATACATCAATAAAAACTATACTATTTACACTTATGACCAAATATATTTATACCTTGATAAATGGTATCTGTATCCTAAAGATAAATGTACATATAAATCTTCCTTTGATGCTATATTTGACCGTTTTAAAGAGTTTAGTAAATGCTTTATTTCTCAAAGAAATGGTAAAATAGTTTATAAATACTGGGAAAATGAAAATGATAAAACTACCCTTGGTGGATTTAGTGGGAAAAATAAAATTTACCTATTTCATAGCTTAAATAGACTTATTCCGCTAGATTTACTATCTATTATCTATATGATTGAAAATAATAAAAAAATACATGAACTAGATGGCTTTTATGGAAATATAATCGTTTCTGATTCCCTGCTTGATAATATTTTAGAAAATGGAGTTGCTGAAAATCATCTTCATTGTGGCGTATCTGCATCATTTTTGACAGTATGGGAAGAATGGATGAAACCTTTAACTGAAAAACGTATTAAATCATTAAAAAAATTTGAAATTTCTAGCACCACCGACTTAAGCCATGATGAATTAAAATTATATATTTGGTATGCAGGTCTTTTAAGAATATCTATAATTTTAGCTACAAAAATAAACGATAAATCACATGAACTAGAAAAAATTATATGTAATTTAAAAGAAAATTCTAAACAAATTTTTGATAATAATATTGATTTTGATTTAAAAGAAGACTGTTTTATAAAAAAATGGAATGAAATATTTAGTAACGTAACCATTGACGAAAGTGAAAGCTATGTTAAGCAATTGTTAGAACCTTTTTCAGAAAATGATTTTTATAAAATCCACACTTCAGATGAAAATATATTTTTATATAAAACAATAGAATATTTACAAAAAACCTCAAAAAACACCAAAACAACACCTTATGAAGAATCAAAAATCTTAATCATTAAAAAACTTTTTTTAGATTACCTCAGAATAAAAAACTTTTTCTATAAAATAACAGTACAACAAAAAACAATACATGGTTTAGACTTTTTCCAAATTTATTATCACGCAAATAGTACCATGTTTAAAAGTATGAAAAAACTTAATGCACCAGAAAAATGGGAAAGAATTATAAGAGAACAAATTCAAAACTCAAACTTAAAAAAACTAGAACTCAGAACATCTTTGAATAAGAACGAAAATGACAATAAAAAAAATGTACTCAACTTTCTAAAAGCATATTTAAAAATCCTTAAAGAATCCTTCTGTAAGAAATCATATGAAAACAGTAAAGAAATATACAAACCAGTAAAATCATTTCCAAAAATAGCACTTGTTTTTCACTTATTAAAAGAAGAACAGGAATATCATCCTGAAAAATGTATTTTAGAACATGAAATAAACAATAACGACAACGCTTATGTTCAGTACGGAGAATTATATCAAAACTATAAAAATCTTATAAAAAACTTAAAATCACTAAGACAAATAGATGTTGATAAAAAAATATTCTTTGATAAATATATAGTTGGATTGGATGTAGCAAGCTTAGAAAATGCAGTACCTACCTGGGTATTTGCACCTATATATCAAAAAGCACGCGGCAGTGAACATGAACCTTTATGTCAGGATTATCATTCTTGCAACTCAATACAAAGCTTAGGTTTTACCTTTCACGCTGGTGAGGATTTCAGGCATATTTTATCTGGTCTTAGACGTATATATGAAGTCGTTCAATATTTAAAATTTCATGCAGGTGACCGTATAGGACACGGCATAGCTTTAGGTATCTCCCCTGCTGCATGGTATAAGAAAAATGCAACTGTTATACTTCCTAGAATTGAAGCACTAGAAAAC
>JAEXNS010000377.1 GCA_023439605.1 Bacillota bacterium
ATCATACATACTTACTATCAAATATACCACTTATAAATGATTTCGAATCTGTTTCTTCAGTGTTATTTAAAAAAGAAAATGATAAAATAATCCCTGACAATATGTCTGATGAACAAATTCTTGTTTTTGATACAGAAAAAGGACTTGTTGTTTTCTTGGGATGTAGTCATCCTGGAATTGTGAATTGTCTGCAACATATTTTAAATAATTTCCCGAACAAAAAAATAAATACCATTTTAGCTGGAATGCACCTTGATGGAATTGAAGAAACGAAAATGAATAAAACTATTGAGTTTTTAAAATCTTTATCTTTTGAAAGGATTATACCCCTACACTGTACAGGTATTTTACAAATATGTAAATTAAAAAGTGAATTTAAAGATAAATGTTTTATATTAAACTCAGGTGATTCTATGAATATATGATAGGAGTATTTTATGTTTTGTTGTTCCTTTAACGATAAGGTGTTGGATCATTTTATGAATCCAAGAAATCCAGGTGAAATGGAAAATCCGGACTGCATTGGAAATGAGGAGATCCTGCTTGCGGTGATAGTCTTACTTTATATTTGAAAATAAAAAACAATATTATTATAGACATCACTTTTAAAGTGTTTGGATGTGTTTCTGCAATAGCAACTAGTAGTATAACTACCGAATTAGCAAAAGGTAAAACTTTAGAAGAAGCTATAAAAATCACTGATAAAGATATTACTGACGCTTTAGATGGTTTACCAGAAAATAAAGTTCATTGTTCAGTTTTAGGTGAAACAGCACTTAAAGATGCCATTGAAAATTATAAATCAAATAATAATAGAAAGTGAGTATTATGTTATGTCAGAAAAAAATTGTTCTCAATCATGTACAAAAGAATCATGTGAAGGGTGTTCAGAAAACACAAAGCCAGAAAGCTTTTTAGAAAAAACTCATGATTTAAATACAATCAAAAAAGTTATAGGTGTAGTAACTGGAAAAGGCGGAGTTGGAAAATCACTAGTTACTTCTCTTCTAGCCGTTTTAATGAAAAGAAAAGGTTTTAATACTGCAGTTTTAGACGCAGATATTACAGGTCCGTCTATACCAAAAGTTTTTGGAATCAAGGGTAAGGCAACTGGTTCTGATGAAGGTTTGTATCCATCAAAAAGTACCACAGATATAAATATTATGTCAGTAAATTTACTACTACCTAATGATACAGATCCTGTTGTTTGGAGAGGTCCTATTATAGCAAACACAGTAAAACAGTTCTGGACAGATGTTTTATGGGGTGAAATTGATTTTATGTTTGTAGATATGCCTCCTGGTACTGGTGATGTTCCGTTAACAGTATTCCAATCACTTCCTGTAGATGGTATTATTATTGTAACTTCCCCACAAGAACTGGTTTCAATGATTGTAGACAAGGCTGTGAATATGGCAAAAATGATGAATATTCCTATTTTAGGACTTGTGGAAAACATGAGTTATTTTTCTTGTCCAGATTGCGGAAAGGAAATTAAGATATTTGGAGAAAGCCATTTAGAAAGTACTGCAAAGCAATTTAATATTGAAAATGTTTCAAATTTACCTATTAACCCTAAACTTGCTGCTGCTTGTGACAAAGGACTTATAGAATTGTTTGAAGGAAATTGGCTTGATAATATGGCTGATTATTTAGAAAAATTAATTTAACGGAGAACTTACATGATAAATCATTCACAAAAAGCCATGGACCTGTTTAAAGAAGGTTATAATTGTTCCCAGTCAATTTTTTTGGCATTTAGCGATATAATTAATCTTGGTGAAGAAACTATGTTAAAAATTTCATCATCTTTTGGCGGAGGAATGGGTCGTCTTCGTGAAGTTTGTGGTGCAGTATCTGGAATGTTTATGGTTTTAGGATATTTATACGGATATAGCGAACCAAAAGCTTATCAAGAAAAAACTGAACATTATAAGTTAATACAGGCTTTTGCAGATAAATTCAAAAATGAAAATGGCTCTATTATTTGCCGTGAATTATTAGGACTTGAAAAAGGTCCTGATAATCCAGTCCCTGAAAAAAGAACAGACGAATATTATAAAAAACGTCCTTGTGGTGAATTAATTGGTTATGCTGCAAAGATACTTGAAGAATATATTTATTCTAAGGAGGAATTGAAATGAAAATAGTCTTACCAGTAGATGAAAAAAAAATAAACTCCCCTGTTTGTGTTTCTTTTGGAAGAACACCATATTTTATGATTTTTGATACAGAAAATAATAACTATGATTTTATTGAAAATACAGCAGCAGATAGCCCTGGTGGAGCTGGAATAAAAGCTTCTCAGATAATAGCTGATAATAAAGCAGATACTGTTATAACTTATAGATGTGGTGAAAATGCTGCTGAGGTTTTAAATAAATCAGAAATAAAAATTTATAAAGCTGTTGAAGGAAATGCTTCTGAAAATATAGAAAAATTTAAAAAAGGTGAATTAATTATTTTATCAGAAATACACGCTGGTTTTCATAATCATGGAGGAAACTAGTAATGCAAATTGCAGTTTTAAGCGGAAAAGGCGGTACTGGAAAAACTTTTGTTTCAGTAAATCTTGCTTCTGCTATAAAAAATTCTCAATACATAGACTGTGATGTTGAAGAACCAAATGGACACTTATTTTTTAATCCTGTTATAGATGAAAAGTTAAATGTAAATGTTACTATACCAACTTTTATCGAAAATAATTGTAATTTATGCAGAAAATGTGTTGATTTTTGCAAATACAACGCTTTAGCTATTATAAAAGATAAAATACATCTTTTCAAAGAAATTTGTCATTCTTGTGGTGGTTGCTATGTTTTCTGCCCTGAAAAAGCAGTTCAAGAAATAGAACGTCCTGTTGGATTTGTCCAAAAAGGTTATTCGGATCAAGTTGAAGTTATATCTGGATTTTTAAATACAGGTGAAGTTTCTGGAGTTCCTATAATAAAACAATTGCTTTCAAATGTTAAAAAAGATTTAAATACAATTATAGATTGCCCTCCAGGAAGTGCATATGTAGTTATGGAAAGTATAAGAAATGCTGATTATTGTATTCTAGTCGCAGAACCTACTCTTTTTGGTTTACATAATATGAAAATGGTCTTTGAATTGGTCAAACTTTTTAAAAAACCAGTTGGAATAGTTATAAACAAATTTTTTGAGCCAAATAATTTAATTGAAGAATTTTGTAAAAATAACGATGTAAAAATATTATCTTGTATTCCATATACTAATTATTTATTTACTATAAATTCTTCTGGTAAAATAGCCGTTAAAGAAAATGAAAGTTATAGCAACTTGTTTAAAAATATTTTTGATAATATAAAAACGGAGGTGTGTTTGTGAAACAACTTCTTGTTTTAAGCGGAAAAGGCGGTACTGGTAAAACAACAATAACTTCTGCTTTAATATACATAAATCAAATTTCTGATTTTGCTGACTGCGATGTAGATGCACCTAATTTACATATTATTTCAAAGCAAAAAGCTGAACCATTAGAAAATGATTATTATGGTTTTGATAAAGCAGTTATAGATTATGATAAATGTATTAAATGTGGTTTATGTGAAACAAATTGTCGATTTGGTGCTATACATGATATAAAAATAAACCCTTTTGAATGTGAAGGATGTAGTCTATGTGAAGCCATATGTCCTCAACAAGCTATCAAAATGATAAAACATTCTTCTGGTGAATTAATATTATACAAAAGTAAAAATTCTACTTTTTCGACTGCAAAATTAAATATGGGTAGTGGGGCTTCAGGTAAACTGGTTTCTGCAGTAAAAAAACAGCTTAAAGATAATATTGAAAATATAGAAGAAAAACAACTTTCTATAATTGATGGTTCTCCAGGAATAGGCTGTCCTGTAATAGCCTCTATAAGTGGTGTAGATAATATACTTGTAGTTACTGAACCAAGTATTTCAGGCATTCATGATATGAAACGAATAATCAATACTGCTGAAAAATTTCAAATTCCATGTATGGTTTGTATAAATAAATATGATATAAATTTAGAAAAAACCAATGAAATTGAGGAATACTGTTATAAAAACGAATTGCCTCTTGTTGGAAAAATATCTTTTGATAAAAATGTTATATATGCTTTAAACAGTTTACAAAATATTATGGAATATAAAAACACAACAATATATGAAGAGTTAAATGATTTAAATTTTCATATTAAAAAAATTATAAATTTATAAGGAGTGTATT
>JAEXNS010000005.1 GCA_023439605.1 Bacillota bacterium
TTGCATAGGAGAATACGCTTTTTCTGAATGTAAAAAGCTAAAAAATGTTTTTTTACCTAGCACTTTGAGAATAATTAAAAAAGGTGCCTTTAGCTCTTGTACAAGGTTACATGGAATAAAGATTCCGGATGGTGTTACAGCAATAGAAGAAAGTACTTTCTCATTTTGTCAAAACTTAGAGAGTGTTGATATACCTTTAAGTGTTTCTAGCATAGGAGATGAAGCTTTTATTGGGTGTGAAAGATTAAGAAATATTTTGATCCCAGATGGAGTAAAGTTTATAGGTAAAAATGTATTTTTGTACTGCCCAAACATAGTCATAAAATGTTATGAGAACTCATATGTTCATAAATTTTGTCAGACAGAAAACATTCCATTTGAATTTATTCAAAACTTTTTTGCAGATAATTATTAATATTTTATTTTTAAAAATGAATAGGGGTTGATATTGAAATGTTAGAATTAAGACCTGGCCAAACTGTTCTTATGGAATATGGCGGCGAAGCTAAGATACTTAGAACGTTAGGTAGCGGAGGACAAGGCATTGTATATTTGGCTGAATTTAACGGAAGAAAATATGCTTTAAAATGGTATGATATAAATAAAATACGTAATCCACAAGCTTTTAGAAAAAATATAGAATCTAATATTCATGATGGTGCACCAAGTGAGAAGTTTTTATGGCCAAAATTTTTAACAAAAGCAGGAGCTTATGAAAGTTTTGGTTATATGATGGACTTGAGACCTGAGGGTTACGATTCTTTTGTGGATATTTTAAACACATACAAATTAGCTATAGATAACGCTACTGGACGTGCTTTCAAGGTATCGGTTCAAATAAAAAGCCTTAATTCCTTAATAACTGCAGCTATAAACATTGTAAATGCATTTAGACAATTACATAGAGCTGGCAAAAGTTACCAAGACTTAAACGATGGTGGTTTTTTTATAAATATAGAAACTGGAGATGTTGTTGTATGTGATTGTGATAACATTGCACCAGATGGATATAATTTTGGTATAGGTGGAAAGCCTGGTTATATGGCACCAGAGATTGTAAGAGGAGTAGCTAAACCAAACGTTCAAACAGACAAATACTCCTTAGCAGTTTTACTTTTTAAATTATTGTTTAGAGGAGATCCTTTAGAAGGAGAAAAAGTTGTAAATAGCATCTGTCTTACTGAAATGTCTGAATTAAAACATTATGGTAAAGAAGCTTTGTTTGTATTTGATCCTTTAAATCCAGCAAATAGGCCAGTTAGAGGAATACATGATAACGTATTGAAATTTTGGGGCATATATCCGGATTATATTAGGGATGCATTTGTGTATACGTTTACAACTGGTATATCAGAACCACAGAAAAGGATAATAGAAAATGAATGGCAGAAGTTGTTTGTAAGATTGAGAAATGAAATTTTACCTTGTTCTTGTGGAAGGACAACATTTACTTCCGCTTATGAAGCGTTGGATAAACACAAACTAAAATGTCAAAAATGTGGTAATGAGACGTCTACAATAGTATTTAGCAATCATGGTTACAGAACACCTATATATGAAGGAAGAAAAATATATGATTGTGATATACATAAAATAAGTGATGAGTTTGATTTTGTAGCAGGGGAAATAGTTGAAAATAAAATTAAAAAAGGCGTTTTAGGTATTAAAAACCTTTCAAATAAAACATGGAATGTAAAAATGCAAGATGGAAATTTCTACAGCGTATCTGCTGGGAATGGGTTTCCTATTTGGGATGGATTAGAAATAGATTTTGGCGAAGTTACAGCGAAAATGTAGAAGGAGTAATATATGAAAGAAATATTTGACAATCAAATGGACATTTTTGATGATGATCCGTTAAATGCAACAGGGATTTCTAAAAAAAGTTTGGTTATATTTTTCTTAATTGATACATCGGCTAGTATGAAGGGCACAAAAATGGGTGAGTTAAATACTGCCATGGAAGAGCTGATGCCCGAAATAAGAAGAATTGGTGAAGCTGATACTGATATAAAGGTAGCCGTTTTAGCTTTTTCAACTGGATGTACTTGGATGTATCCAGAACCAATTTCAATAGAAGATTTTGAATGGACACGTTTGGGGGCACAAGGCATAACCAACATGGGTTTAGCATTTGACGAACTATCAAATAAGTTGTCTAGAAATAATTTTTTAAATTCACCATCTTTATCATTCGCACCTGTTATCTTTTTGATGACTGATGGTTATCCTACAGATGACTATAAAATGTATCTAAAAAAATTAAAAGTTAATAGTTGGTATACCTATGCTTTGAAAGTCGCTTTGGGAATAGGAAAAGAAGCAAATGATGATATGTTAGCGGAATTCACAAACAGTCCAGACACAGTTGTTCATGCATATTCTGGAGGTCAGCTAGCTCAACTTATTAAAAAAATAGCAGTTACTTCGTCTCAAATAGGTAGTAAGAGCATGATTTTATCAGATGATGCAACAAGGGAATTAAGTGATAGAGACGTTGCCGATAAGAAACAAGATCAGCTAGGTAAACAAATTAAAGACATACTAGATTCTTCAGAATATCCAAGCGATATACCATTTGATTCTGGTTGGTAATACAAGTTACGATTTAGCCACTAAAGGTTAATTTTACGATTTTTTAGGAGTTTAGACTATGCGGAGTCATCTAGGCTTTTTGGTCGGTCTAGACTTTGGGTAAAACATAGCCGTTTTATAAACATGGCTGAATAGTAACTAATATACTCTTTGTGATTTTAGATCACTTTAAATAAATCAGAAAGGAGATGGAAATATTGTACAGTGGATTGTGTGAAACAGTAATAGGTGCTAGTCATGTAGAAAGTGGGAAAATATGTCAAGATGCATCGGCTTTCAAAATACATGAAAAATATGCCATTGCAGTTGTTGCAGATGGACACGGAAGCAAACGTCACTTTAGAAGTGATATAGGTTCTAAAATAGCTGTAAATGTTGTGCTAAATACTGTAAGTGAGTTTTTTAAGAATTTTGAGGAGTTCAAATTAAACTTTAAAGAATATCCTCAAAAAATTATAAAAAAAATACAAAAACATATTATTACAAATTGGAATAAAGAAATATTTATTTATCATGAAAATAATCCTGTAGATACTAATGAAAGAAAAGCTCTTACTGATGAAGAGTACGAAAAATTAAAAGTAGAATCTATTTATGGAAGTACATTAATAGTTGCTGTAATGAGTGAGGATTTTTGTTTTGGTTTACAAATAGGGGATGGCAGTCTAGTTGTATTAAATGCAAATGCAAAAGCTGAAATGCCTATTATAGATGATGAAAGTTGTCCAGCAAATTTAACAGCGTCTTTATGTAATACAAAAGCTATAGATATGTTTAATTTTGTGTATAGATTTAACAAGCCGCTCGCAATGTTTGTTTCTACAGATGGATTATATACATCATTTAATAGCGAAGATGATTTTAAAGATTATCATAATATTATAGCTAGTCAGTTACATGATGTTGAGACTTTACAGCCAAGTATAAAAAATAATCTTACAAAAAGAACTTCATATGGAAGCAAAGATGATATTTCTCTTTCAATCATATTTGATGAAGAAATGCTTAATGCAAAAATGGATTATATTAAAGAACAAATATTAGTTAATAAAAATAGAGCAGGTATTAGAGAAGCGGAGCAAAGAGCAAAACTTTTAAAACAAAAGGCTAAGATGGCCAGTATGCAAGAGGAATAAGAAAACTTTAGTATTCGCCTCTAAAGGCAAATTTACGTATTTTGCAAAGGTTTCGACTCTTGCGGAGTCGACTGGGCTTTTCGGTCGCCCTAGACCTTTGGTAAAACATCTCTGACCTATAAATATGGCTGAATAGTAATAAAAAACACCTTAAGGAATAGATGAACGAAATAAATCTAATCCTTAAGGTGCTTTTTTTATTTTATTATAGATAACCTTTTTTCTTTGCTCTTTTTGCAAACTTTGCATCTATTTTTGCTAGTTTTTTCTTCTCTTTTGCGGAACGCATCAAATCTTCTTTACTCATTGAAGGGGTCTGAGTTGTTGGTTCAGTATTAAATGGTGATGAATTATTCTGGACATTTTCAGTAGCAGGCTCACTTCCACCTAACAAATCATTTAAACGTTTTTTGTAAAGTGATGAACTATCTTCAGCAGAGTTATTTAACTGAGAAGAATAGTTTTGGCTGTAGCTTGAATTAAGATGAGAACTTGGAATAGCGTTGACTTTGTTAGGGTAATTTTGTGAATAAACACTATTTTGGTTATTTATATTTGAAGGTGGAATAGGCTTAGCTTGAGAAGGGTAATTCTGTGAATAAATACTGTTTTGATTGTTTATGTTAGAAGGTGGAACAGGATTTACATTTGAAGGGTAGCTTATATTGTTGTATATACTATTTTTATTACTAACTGGTGTGGGATTTGCTTGAGCAGGAAAAGAATTGGGAGTAGAGTATAGATTATTTGGAGAGTTTAAATTAGAATTGTTGTAGTTTGTTTGAGGGTTTTGATATGGGTTATTTACAATGTTGGGATTATTATAAGTATTTTGATAGTTTTGAGGTTGTTGATTTTGATTATAAGGTATATTATTTTGCGGTTGAGGATAACCCGAATTATTTGGATTTGGTTGATTGTTATAATAATTTTGTTGATTTTGATATGGATGATTATTAATTTGAGATGGGTTTTGTTGGGGATTGTTATTAGGATGATTGTACGGATTGTTGTTGTTGAAATTCTGGTTATATTGCTGTTGAGTTGAGTTTTGATTATATGAAACGTTATTGTTAGGTTGATTGTATGGGTTATAGTTTGGTTGGTTGTTTACTTGGCCATACTGATTATAATTAGGGTTATTGTATTGCGGTTGATTGAAGTTGTTTTCTGGAGAATTAACTGGGGTGTTATTAGCAACATCTGAAAATCCACTTATATTTTCCTGAAAAAAGCTTATATCTTTGGGTTTGTTTTGTTGTGGAGCATTTGGTTTTTTATCATCAAAAATAGATTTTGGTTTTGGTTTTTCGCTTAATTGTTCTGCAGTTAAGAGAGACTTTAATTCAACCGTTTGATTTGGTCCAGTAAGTATTAAACAGGATTGATTTTCTTTGTTTATTTGATACAATAAGCTTACTGCGTCTAAAGGAAGCATTATTATTTTTTTGTCATTGAAAAATAAAGTCATTATCTCTTTTACACGAGTTTCATTATGTTTCATCATTGATGTTATTGCCTCGTAACCAGAAGAAGTTTCTACTGTAGAACCGTTTTCTAATTTTGAGCCATTCAGCCCAGTATAAATATTTTGTTTTTCAGTTAAAAGTACAGTAACAGAAGTGTTTTCATAGTTATCAAGATTATTTCCAGATAATTTTATTGTATCTATAATTTTTTCTGCTTCTTTAAATAGTTTATGAAATTCCATTTAGAGATCAACTTCCTTCCACATAATTAGTATGAGTATATTAAGTTTTGTTAATTATTGACGATGAATGTGTTGTTGTTGGTTATAGAAGCAAGGTCTATCTTTACCATTGTATTTTGCATTTAGAACAGCAATATCAGCTGATTTTAATAGCTCTTCTGAAGTCCTAGCATCTTGTGGATAAGTTGTGATACCATAACTCATGGTGGCACGTAAAGGCACTCCATTGATTACAACAGGCTCAGAAATAGCTGTACGCATTCTATCTACAAAACTTAAAATAGTACCTTCGGACATATTTCCTTGTAGAATAACACCAAATTCATTTCCGCCAATTCTTGCAATAAAATTAGAGGTTCCACAGACTAATTTTAATCTATCTGCAAACGATGACAAGATAGAGTCTCCTGAATTATGTCCATATGTATCATTGATATTTTTGAAGTTATCAATATCAGTGTAGATTATAGTAAAAGGAACATTTCCAGCTGTGTTTATTAATTCATCGATTTTATCTATAAATAGCTGTCTGTTTGCTAAGCCAGTTAGAACATCATAGTATGCAAGGAAAGTAAGTTTCTTGTCTTTTTCTTGAATTACTCTATTTCGTTCAGTTAATTGAGCATTACTAGCAGAAAGTTCTTGGTTTGTTTTTGATATTTTTTGTGCATAAAGATATATTATAGTTATTATAACTATAGTACATAATGGAATTAATACACCAGGTGCGGCATTTGGGTTTTTTTCTATTACAAGACTTATTAAAGCAACAAATAAACAGTTTAAACCGTTTAAGATTGAAGCGGTATAAAAACCTTTTTTAGGAACGTTTACAACCATAAAAGTTGAAACTAAAACTTGTAATTGTGCTATTACACCATTGATTGCCAATCTAGACATACCACCATTTACATTGGGGATTTGTGCTGCATTTCTTTGATTTGCAGTTTGAAATGCAAATAAACCAATAAAAATCAAAATTCCTAAAATTAGATAAGCAGCATCTTTTAAACCGCTTTTTTTCTCGATATTTTCCATAAATTCCTCCGTTAATATATATATTTTCGTTAAAATATAAGATGAATAGATTGAGTAAATAAATACATTCCATCTTATTTTATATTGATTTATAACATTATAATTATATTATAAAAGTATCATTTTGTCAATCATTAATCAATCTATTTATGCCAATTGTAAATGAATAAAAAATATAATATTTAATATAATAATACATAAATATCAATTATATTACATTTATGTATTTAAATTATTATAATATTAGTGAATAGAACAAAAATGCAGTTATTATTAAAAAAAAATTTATTAAAATCGTAAAAAATGGGCTTATTGAAAAATAAGCCCATTTTTTTAAGATTTAAAATCTGCGGTTGACAATTGTTCATTTGCTATTTCTTTTAATTTTGAAAAGCTAACTTTTCCCACTCCTGGATTTTTAGGAATAGCATCTATAAATGTAACTTGATCTGGTAACATATAATAAGGAAGATGCTCTTTGCATTTATGTTTAATATCCTTTAGTGAAATATCCTCATCTTGAGTTTTAACAACAAAAGCCCAAATCATTTCCCCAAACAAAGGATGAGGAACACCTACTACGCCTGAGTCTTGAACACCGTGGATAGAGTTAATTGTATTTTGAACAACTATTGGAGAAATTGATTTTCCACCACGTTTTATAAAGTATTTTTTTCGACCTAATAAAGTTATTGTAGAATCAGTCTCTTTTCGAGCTATATCTCCAGTTTTGAACCATCCATCTTCAAATACATCCATAGCATCGTCAACTTTATTTAAATACCCTCTTACAACATTTGGACCTTTTACGTAAAGTTCACCTTCTTCGCCGTAAGGGACTGAATTGCCACTTTCGTCTTTTACATCAATTATATTATCAGCATTTTTGGCAAGACTTAAAGTGGCTAGGTGATTTATTTGATCTGTATCTAAATCTATGTTCACGTACATAAAGGTATTACATGTTTCAACTAATCCATATCCATTACAGTGATATTTTAAATTTGGAAACATTTCACGTAAGCGAGTTAAAAGTGATTTTGAACAAAAGTCCATTCCAGATGATACTTTTATAACAGAAGATAGGTCAAAATTATGTTTATCCTTAAAAAGCAGTAGAGATTCATAGTAGGCAGGCGGAGAGCATATTTCATTGCACGTATGCCTTTCTATTAACTCTAAATATTTTAACGGAGACATATCAGCTGAATATACAATTTCTGTTCCTGAAAAAAGCAAACCACAAATAACAAGAACAACAGAAGTTGAAAGTGGAAAAGCCACATTGCTTATCATTTGGATATCGGATGATGTCATTTCCATAGATGCAATCATTTCAGAACCAACATTTTGTTGTGTCATCATAACTAATTTAGGAATACCAGTAGTTCCAGAACTAGAAGCAATAAGAAGTGGGAGTTCGGCAGGAGGATTTTTTAATATAAAATCATTTAAATCAATGGATGAATTGTTTTCGCCATATATACTATCAAAATCATCCGACTTTTCAATGACAGCAATTTTTACATTATACTCTTGCATTTCAGCACTTTTCTTAATGCCTTCTAATTGATCTATGTTAGTTATAATCAATCCTACTTTGGAATTTTTAAAAATCGATATTTTACCCATGTGAGGAATTCCTGCAAAAATAGGAACAGCGTATGCACCTATTTTGGCTATCGCCATAAACAGAGGGATCACATCTATGCAGTTAGGTAAAGTATAGCCTACTCCAAAACCAGTTTTTGCACCTAATGCAACTAAATGTTTTGCTATTTCATTAACTCTTTTGTCAAATCTAGCTACGTTTAAAGTTTTGTCTTCAAAATAAATCATGTTTTTTTGTGGGCTAGATTTAGCTATAAATTCATCATAAATTGCATTGAAATTATTTACCATTTAACACCTCTTCATTCATTATATTGTTTATACAGGAACAAATATACTCTTTATTTTTATTGTAATAAAAATGATCCCCATCAAATTCATGCAATGTACATTTTTTTGTTGTGCATAAATTCCAATCAATTAAATCCTTTCTGTTTTTTATCATCGTGTCTTTATTGCCATAAAAAACATGGATGTTAAAATCAAATTTATCATCTTTGCTCTGACAAACATAGTCTTCGGCCATTTTGACATCTGATTTTAGGACAGGCATTATCATTTGCAATATTTGTTTATTATGCATAATTTCTTCAGGAATGCCATTTAAACTAGAAAAATTATCTATAAACGATTCATCATCAAGGTGAGAAATTATAGTGTGTTCATAAG
>JAEXNS010000010.1 GCA_023439605.1 Bacillota bacterium
GATACACGTCAAACAAAAAAAGAGGTAGCACAAAAAATATTGACTACTTAAGAAATGTAAAAAAACACATAATATGAATTAAAAATTCATATTATGTGTTTTAATTTTATTTGTTAATATTTAGTGGTTCTGTATGACTGAGGTCAAGGGCGACTAAAAAGCCTATTCGAATCAACAGAGCCGAGTGGGCTTTTTAAAGCACAATTTTACATTTAAAAGTTGAGTAATAACCTTTACTCTACTGTAACTGATTTTGCAAGATTTCTAGGTTTGTCTACATTACAACCACGTAATACCGATGTGTAATATGCCAATAGTTGAAGTGGTACTGCTGTAATCATAGGCATAAGTATATCATTTAACCTTGGTAATTTTATAGTGTAATTTGCCACATCTTCGTCAACAGAGATATCATCTTGACATATCATAACAACTTTTGCACCTCTTGCTTTTACCTCTTTTATGTTGCTTATTGTTTTTTCTAATAAAGCACTTTGAGTTGCTATAGCTACTACTGGCATTTCTTCTGTAACCAAAGATATAGTCCCGTGTTTTAATTCTCCAGCCGCATATGCCTCAGAATGTATGTATGATATTTCTTTTAGTTTTAAAGAACCTTCCATACTTAAAGCATAATCAAGCCCTCTGCCTATATAGAGCAAACTCGATGCATTCATAAGTTTTGCCGCAACATACTGACAGCATTCTATATCTTCTAAAAATGTCTCAATTTTTTCTGGAATATCTTGAAGTTCTTTTATCAAGGACTTACACTCATCTTCTGTGATTTTCTCTTTTATATATGCTAACTCAAAAGCCAATAAATACATAACAGATAACTGTACAGAATAAGCTTTTGTTGAAGCTACGGATATTTCAGGTCCTGCATGAGTATAAATAACCATATCCGCATCTCTAGCTATAGATGAGCCTTTTACGTTTACTATAGCAAGTGTTTTTGTACCCCTGCTCTTTGCAAGTTTTAAGGCCGCTAAACTATCTGCTGTTTCACCAGATTGAGAAATGATAATAACCAAATCATCTTCACATATAAGTGGTTCTCTATATCTAAACTCTGAAGCTATATCAACGATAACTGGGATTTTAGCTGTTTTTTCAATAACATATTTACCTACAATACCCGCATGCATAGCTGTTCCACATGCAATGATATATATTTGTTTAACGCTATTTAAAACCTCAGCTGATATTCCTGATTCCTCTAAATATGGCATTCCTTTTGAAATTCTAGCTGCTATTGTAGTATATATAGCTGTTGGTTGTTCAAATATTTCTTTAAGCATAAAATGCTCATACCCGCCTTTTTCAGCAGCATCCATACTCCAATTTGCCACCATCAGCTCTTTTTCCAGTAAAGTTTTATGAACATCATAAATAGATATTTTATTTCTTTTTATTACTGCTATTTCATCCTGTTCAAGTAAATAATATTCTCTTGTATAGCTAAGTATCGCTGGAACATCTGAAGCGATAAAGTTTTCATCTTTTCCAACGCCTACTATCAAAGGACTGTCTTTTCTAACTGCAAAAATTCTATCTGGATAATCTCTGAAAATTATACCCAATGCATATGAACCTTCTACGTCTGCAATTACTTTTCTTATTGTTTCAAAAGGATCATTTTCATAATAATAATCTAGTAATTTGGCTATTGTTTCTGTGTCTGTTTGACTCTCAAAGTGATATCCTTGACCTATCAAAAAATCCTTTAGTTGTTTATAGTTTTCAATTATTCCGTTGTGAACAACTGATACCCTCTTGTTTCCATGTGGATGAGAATTTATGTCCGATGGTTCACCATGTGTAGCCCATCTTGTATGTCCTATTCCACAATGTCCTTCAAACTTTGTTTCTCTGTTACTTATTTTATCAACTAAATCTCCTAAATGTCCTTTTGATTTTTCAACTACTATTTTATTGTTTTCAAAAACAGCAATTCCAGCAGAATCATAACCACGATACTCCAGTTTTGTTAAAGCATCCACCAAAACATCTGCACAATTTTTTTCACCAACATAACCAACTATTCCGCACATAAAAATATCCTTTCAAAAACTATTTTGTTCCAAACATTCTATCACCCGCATCACCAAGTCCTGGAACAATAAACTTGTTTTCATTAATTCCTTTATCTATAACTCCACAGTAAATCTCAACGTCTGGGTGCATTTTATTAACAGCTTCTATCCCCTCAGGAGATGCTATTATACACATAAATTTTATGCTCTTTGCCCCTTTATTTTTAAGTTCTGTTACTGCAACATTTACAGAAGAACCTGTAGCTAACATTGGGTCTACAACTATTGCATCTCTTTCATTTATGTCATCTGGAAGTTTTGAATAATATTTTATAATATTTTCAGATTCTTTGTCTCTAAAAGTACCTATATGGCCTATTTTAGCGGCTGGCACTAACGCTGTCAATCCTTCCATCATTCCTAGACCTGCTCTTAAAATAGGAATGAATGCAAGTTTTCTTCCTGAAATCACTTTCGTTTTAGAAATAGCCACAGGAGTTGCAATTTCTACTTCTTTTAAAGGCAAATCCCTTGTTGCTTCATAACACATAAGCATAGCTGTTTCAGAAATTAACTCTCTAAATTCTTTTGAACCAGTGTTTTTATCTCTCATTAGTGAGATTTTGTGTTGAATTAGTGGATGTTCTATTACTTTTACATTTAACATAAAAATTCCTCCGTTTTTATTCAAAATTTTTAATAATATCTAATCTTTTTTGATGTCTGCCACCTTCATATTCGGTGGTTAAGAAAATCTCAAGTAATTCTAAAGCCAAGCCTGTTCCTATTACTCTTGCACCTATGCACATAACATTTGAATCATTATGCAGTCTAGTAAATCTAGTAGAAAAAGAGTCTGAGCAAAGTGACGCTCTTATACCTTTAATTTTGTTAGCCGCTATGGACATTCCTATTCCTGTGCCACATATAAGAATTCCCTTTTCCACTTCACCATTTGTTATTTTTTCAGATACTGCTTTTGCTATGTTTGGATAATCACAAGACTCACCATCACAACCTAAATCTATAAAATCATAGTTTTTTTCTTTTAAATATGTGATAAATTCTTTTTTTAATTCATAACCAGCATGGTCACAACCTATAGCAATCATAATCACACTCTCCTTTTCAAACTCTTACAATATATTTTCGTTACTATCCAGCCCAAGATATTTTACCAAAGGTCCAGGGCAATCGGAAAGCTCGGTCGACCAACAGAGTCAAAACCCCTACAAAATCGTAACCTTTACCTTTAAAGGCTGGATTGTAATACTAAAATGAATTTAAAATCTTGCTATTTTTTGTAGTCTACTCAATTTTTCAAGGATCTTGGATTTCAAAATTCTTAAAATCTGCATAGAAAGGTTTTAAATTATTCCAATTATTCTATTTCATATTAGTATAACATATTTTCTAATTAATTAGCATTATTTTTAAGAATAATAAGTATTTATTATACCATAAAACATGAGTAAAATCAATATTTCAATTATCTTATTTTTCTTTGTTAATATCTTTTTCAGCTTTTGTAAGTTGAAGATATTCTGCATTTAAATCATGTGGAGAACCTGCTTTTTTATTGAAAGCTGCCATTGCAATTCCTACCGCACTTTGAAATCGTAAATTTACTGGAGCTTTTACAAAATTGTTTTTATTATATCTCTCAAAAAACAAATCTATTCCATCACCATTAAAAATAATTGTATCGTTTATCTTTATTAATTTCTCATATAAATCTTCTATTGAGATAATAGCATCATCTTCAATTCGATTAATTTTACCATCTACGCATTGAAACAACGCTGTATAGACTAGCTCCTGTCTTGCTTTCATAATAGGACAAATATATGTATTATGCCCTATTAAGTTATATGCTAAACCCTCTAGCGTAGATACTCCTACACACTTCTTATTCAAAGCAAATGCCATAGCCTTTATTATCGATATACCTATTCTAAGTCCAGTATATGAGCCAGGCCCATTTGCAACTGCAAATATATCTACATTTTCCAGAGTAAAATCTACATCTTCAATCATTTTTTTACATAGAGGTAACATAACTTGAGAATGTGTATGTTCTGTTTGAATTGTATAACTTGCTATAATATTTTCTTCGGTACAAATAGCAGCAGAAGCAGTTTTTCCAGATGTATCAATACTCAAAATGTGCAAATCTTTCATCTCCCTCGATAAAAATCTCTCTTTTATCATCGTCTAAATAATTTATAGTTATATATATAGTATTTTTAGGTAATACATCTAAAATATTTTCTGACCATTCTATAACAAAAACGTTTTTTTCTAAAGGATAATCATAAAATCCAGTAGTCTCCAAGTCATCTGAATTTCTTATTCTATACATATCAAAATGATATAAAGATACCTCTCCTCTATATTCATTTACAATTGCAAATGTTGGAGATGAAACCTCATCACCTAAACCCATTCCAATTGCAATTCCTCTTGTAAATGTAGTTTTACCAGCTCCTAATCCACCTTTAAAAGCAATTAAATCATTTGGCTTCAAAAGCTCTCCTATTTTTTTTGCTACATCTATAGTTTTTTCAGGTGAATCAGTAATTATTTTTACCATGTTAATTTTCCTTTTTGTCAAAGTTTTTTTGGTCCAAGTTATTATATGTAACTATGTTACCATTTGTGTCTAATAAAGGTGTAATCCCCATTCCGTACCCATTTGAACAGACTAGATAATGTACTCCACTAACCACATCTTTAAGTATTTCACATTTCTCCAGCATACCCTGTGAATACACTTTTTCAAATCTTTTTTTCATAAAATCCTCCAGAATCTAAAATAAACCTGTTATTCTACCGTCATTTTCACAATCAATTGATAACGCCGCTGGTTTTTTTGGCAGTCCCGGCATAGTCATTATATCTCCAGTTAAAGCCACTATAAAACCTGCACCTGAAGAAATTTTCAAGTCTCTTACTGTAATTTTAAAGCCAGTTGGATTTCCAAGCTTAGAAGGGTCATCTGAAAGAGAATATTGAGTTTTTGCAACACAAACAGGCATATCACCTAAATCTAACTTTTCAATTTCAGTTAAAGTTTTTTCTGCTTGTGTAGTAAATGTAACCCCATCTGCTCTATAAATTTCACGTGCAATTACGTCTAGTTTTTCCTTTATATTTAATTTATCACTATACAAG
>JAEXNS010000040.1 GCA_023439605.1 Bacillota bacterium
GGGGTATGTATAGCCAAGCCAACAGCATCAGGAATAGAATGGTTTACAGTAATAAATTCTACTGCCATACATCCCATTTTGACAGTTTTCTTTGGTGCAATTATATTTAGTTTTACTTTGCCTGTAAGACCATGTTCTTTGAGTTTGTTTTCAACTAAACCCAAAGTCAACTTTGTACCATATATAGGAACATTGATCTTTTTTAATAAATATGCCAAACTACCTATGTGATCTTCGTGCCCATGAGTTAGTACAATACCACGAATTTTAGATTGATTTCTTTCGACATATGTAAAATCAGGTATAACTATATCGACGCCGAGCATTTCAGCATCTGGGAAAGCAAGACCGCAGTCAACTATAAAAATATCGTTTGAACATTCGAACAAAGTCAAATTTTTACCTATTTCATTTAATCCGCCTAAAGGTATTATTTTTAATGGTGTCTTTCTTATTTCTTTTTTTAATTTCATAGAAACGTCTTCTGCTAAATTTTCATTAACCAAAGTCGAAGTAAGAGTTGTAGTGGATTTTGGTGTTTGGTTTGTATTTTTGTCACTAGTTCTACGATTAAAGTATCTGTAGTTATTCATTAATAACCTCCTCTTAATTTTTTTGTAAAAATAATGTCGCTCTTTGTAAAAATCCGAACATAAATATACATATTAATTATATGCTAATAAGCTTGTAATGTCAAGATGAAATTTGATTAAATTCAATGATATAACGACAATAGGGGGTATGATTTGTGCATAATTATAATTTGGATAATAAAATAATTTTAAATAAAACTTGACATATGAAATTAATTTGGTTACAATATAGATTGTGAGTAAGCTATGCGATAGCATGAACGTTTTTATGTTCATGAGGAAAGTCCGAGCATCATAGAGCAAAATAGCTGTTAACGGCAGCCGAGGGCGACCTTAGGGCAAGTGCAACAGAGATATACCGCCATTTTTTATATGGTAAGGGTGGAAAGGTGAGGTAAGAGCTTACCAGAGTATAGGAGACTATACTGCTATGTAAACCCTATTTGATGCAACGTCTATTGGTGTGTTTTATCATAACATTTGCTCGATGGATAAAATACAATGACGGCTTGAGGTTTATGGCAACATGAATCCTAGATAAATTATCGCACACGACAGAACTCGGCTTATCGGCTTACTCACAATTTAATTAAAGAGAGTGTATTTATGGAAAATAATAAAAATAAAAAAAAATTAATCATTGGTATTTTGATTTTTTTTGTTATTTTAATTGGTATTGGAGCCTATGTCATAATAAAAAATAATTTTAAAAAGGAAGAAAAACCTAAAATAAATCTAGTACAAGTTTTAACAACAGAAGGTATAGCGTTAGCAGTTCCAGAGGGTTTTGAAACAAAGTCATCCCAGTTTATGAAAGAGTTTTATGTAAAAGATGATGCAAAGATTTTTTTAACATCTCAAGAAACTCAAAACGATTTGGACAACTATGTAAATTATGCTATTAATGAATATAAAGGTATAACTGAGTTTTATGAAGAAAAGGAAAATTACTATGTAGAATTTTCTGGTTTGAAATCTAAAGTAGTAGAGTTTTCTTATAGTGTAAAATCAAGTGATGGAATTGTTTCATTAAGTTGTTTTGCAGCATATATTATAGAGAAGGGAAAGGCATATATTTTAACATGCACATCTTCTCCTGAAACTTTCGAGGATAATAAAATTGGGTTTGAAGAAACATTAAAGAGTATAAGAATTGAATAAAAAAAATATATAAAAATCTAATCGCCTTTTCTTAGTTTATAAGAAAAGGCGATTAGATTTTTATATACAAACAAAATGTCTGTGTATTTAAAAAATACACAGACATTGAAAAAGCTGATATTAACCTAATTCAGCAAAATATTTAATTGTTCTAACCATTTGGCTTGTATATGAATTTTCGTTGTCATACCAAGCAACAACTTTAACTAAAGTTTTTCCATCTGGAAGAGCAGTAACTTTTGTTTGTGTAGCATCAAATAATGAACCACATGTTAATCCGATAACGTCAGAAGATACTAATTCTTCTTCTGTATAACCAAATGAAGCAGAAGAAGCAGTTTTCATAGCAGCGTTTATATCTGCAACAGAAACTTCTTTATCAACAACTGCAACTAATTCTGTGATAGAACCTGTTGGAACTGGAACTCTTTGTGCAGCACCATCAAGCTTACCAGCAAGATCAGGAATAACAAGACCGATAGCTTTTGCAGCACCAGTGGAGTTAGGAACGATGTTTACAGCAGCAGCTCTTGCTCTTCTTAAATCTCCGCCTCTGTGAGGACCGTCAAGAACCATTTGATCACCAGTGAAAGCATGAATAGTAGTCATGAAACCTTTTGTGATAGAAGCAAGATTGTTCAATGTATTTGCCATAGGAGCTAAACAGTTTGTTGTGCATGAAGCAGCAGAAATGATTGTATCTTCTTTTGTAAGAGTATTTTCATTAACGCTGAATACTACTGTTGGAAGGTCGTTTCCAGCTGGAGCTGAAATAACAACTTTCTTTGCACCTGCATCAATATGAGCTTGTGATTTTGCTTTTGAGCAGTAGAAACCTGTACACTCTAAAACAACATCAACACCGATTTCACCCCAAGGTAATTCAGCTGCATTAGCTTTTGCATAGATTTTGATTTCTTTTCCATCAATGATGATAGAATCTTCAGTAGCAGAAACTTTATCTGCTAAAGCATATCTGCCTTGTGCTGAATCATAT
>JAEXNS010000109.1 GCA_023439605.1 Bacillota bacterium
GGTTTACAATGGTTATTTCAAAAGCACCTTTATTTATAGAATAGTCCATTTTCCCGGTTCCAGACTCACATATATTCCATGGAAGACTATTTCCATCATCAAAATTTGTTTGGCCAAGTTGTTCACCAGCAAGTATTTTATTTATTTTCAAAAATGAATCTTCATATAACATAAAATTGTTTGATATTAAAATAACTAAAATAAAGGTTATAAATATTTTATTAAGATTTTTCATTTGATGGTTCCTCCTTTTGGATACAGGAAAATATTTTTTTATAAAAAATCAGTCAATCATATAGATTGACTGATTTATAAATAGTTTATTTTAAATTATCTAGGGCCTAAAGTTACAGCATCGCCCATAACTTTTTGTTTAATTAGAGCCATGTCAGCAACGTTTACTTCTCCGTCTCCACTTACGTCAGCAGCTTTTAGCTGAGCGGCAGTTAGTGTAGAATCTTTTATTAAATATCTACCTAAAATAACTAAGTCAGCGTTGTCAACTTTTCCGTTACCATCTAAGTCTCCATAAACTGTAGTACCTGAGCCTTGAGTAGTAGTAGTAGTAGTTGTTGTTGGAGTAGTTACAGCACCACCGCCAGTAGTATCTCGAGTAATAACAGCTTCTGTATAAACTTTAGGTTCAGTAACATTTACACCTATACCTGTTAGAGTTGGAATTGAAGTAGGGAATAATGTTGCCATAGCACCTAGAGCCATCATTACGTCACCAGCATGCCAGAATCTGTGGTAGTTTAAGTCAACACTTTCTGTGCTTCCTGTTGCTTTCCAAGCAGCTTCTAACTCTTGTAACTTAGCTTCTTTTCTATACATAGTACGAATATCTATGAATTTAATACCATTTTTAATTGCATCTCCGTTTGGCATTGTACCTGTGTATGAAGTAGGAACCCAAACTTCTTGCTCAAATATTCTCTTTAAGCTTCCGTTATGTTCTGTGTAAGAAACACCGATATTGTCACGGTAGCTTCCCCACATAGTATCTATAAGTGTTTTTGCAGTATTGTAAGCTAAATCAGCTGTTTTGTTTGAACTAGCTTTTCCAGGAACAACACCTTCAGCAGAAGCATAATATAGTAGAGTATTTGCTAGAGATGAAATACAACCCATATCTGCTGAACCCCAAGCAGTAATCTCACAAGTTAAACCTGTATTTGCAGGTTTTGTACCTGTCCAGTTTTCTGGTTGTCCAGACCATCCTAAAACTGCAGGAATAGCAAATGGCAATTCAACTTCGCCATCTGTAGCTACAGATGTATTATAATCTATATTGTTTACAAACCATGCTACCCATTTGTCTAAAAGAGCCTTACATCTGTTTGCAATAGCAGTATCTCCGTCTTTCTTAGCTACATAATATAGCTCAGCAATACGTTGTGTAGACCATACTTGGTTACCGATCCAGCCGTTTGAACCTGGGTCAGCGTAAACAGGATGTTCTACATATGCCATACCATTAAATGTTGAAACTCCTGAAGGATAAGCTTCATATCTTCCGTTCCAGCTGTTAGTAGCACCACCAGCAAAAGGACCAGTTGAAGATTGTAGCCATTCATAGAATTGTAATTGTCTTTCTAAAGATGTTGTCCAGTCTTTTACAGCATCTGTAGCTTTCATTGCTGAAGAAAGAGCTGTATCTTTAGTAACAGCATAAGCTTGCATTACATTTTGATAGAATTGGTGAACGTGGCTTGCACCTGTTTGCCATGTCCATGAACCATCAATTGCACCGCCCCATGAAGTGTACCATCCCATTAAGTAGTGAGCACTGCCCATACCTGATTCAGAAGGTGCACTTTTTGTAGTTGTTGCAGCGATTTTTTTATAGTATTTATCAAACATGTTATTTCTAACTTGGTCAGCCATTTTACCAGCTTTTGCAGAAACATCAGAAGTACCTACACCCCATCTATTTGCCCAATAAACAGCTTGAATCGCACGGTCTTCAGCGTCAGGAGCGTTTGTGTAAGCCCATTGTTTTGCAATATTAGCTTCTGTAGAGAAAATACCCTTTACACCACGTGTAGGGTTTCCGAATTTTAATTCTTCAATAGAACCATGAGGAACTGTTTCGAAACAAGATTCTTGTTCTCCTCTTTGGAATGTGTTGATAAATGTAAATTTACCAGGTGTAGCACCATATCCATACCAGTTATCAACGTCTGCTAACCAATGTAATAAATAAAGTCCTGAATCAGAACCATATGCAGAAGTGAAATATTTATGAATAGGGTTTTTACCTGTATTTGAAGACTCCATATCTTTTGGATAGTCCTCTGGTTTTTGCCATTCATCACTGTATGCAGCAGAAGGCTCAGTTTTTTGCATGAATCCTGTTTGCGTTGAAGGAATCATTGTTTCTAAAGTCTTCCAAGCTTTTGTTAAGTCGGATTGACCATCAGCAGCTAGTTTATCTCTCATTGCAGCAACCCAAACTATATATGACATAGCTTCAGAAGTTGTTTCATGACCATAGTCAGGAGCTTCAACTATAACTGTTTCAACTGAATGATATGGAACACCAAAACCACCTGAAGCAACATTGTTTGCGGATAAATATCCGTTTTGAACACCGTTTGTTACAACGTCATCATACATTGATAAGAACATATTTTTGTATGTATCCTCACCAAACTTTTCAGGTTTTGTTCTTGTACCTGAAGCGGAAGCAGTAATAGGAGCTACTGCACTTGCTAGTAAAGACATAGATAATGCGAAAGCAACTATTTTTTTGGTTTTTTTCTTAAGAACCATTTTTTTCTTACTCCTCTCAAAAAATAAATTTTAATAATTCTAAATAAATATTGTTGTATATAATAATGCAGACATATCCACATTTATTAACCTAAAATAAAAAATATAGTATATAATGTACAATTAGTGTAATTTGCATAAAAAAAATAAAATTTGATTTGAAAATTCATAAATAGAACATCAAAAATACACTATTAGTGCACAATATTATTGTAATACACATTCATTAATTTGTCAACCCCTTATAAATAAACAAAGTTAATAAAATAATTTTATTAAAATTAGCTAAGATTGTAATATAAATATTGAACATAATGTTTAAATTAAAATTATATTACAATTTTATGACGTAAATACATCTGTTATTGATTTTTTAAGATGACTTTCAAAAAAATTTAAAAAAAAATTGTAACTGTTCAGGACTTTGAAAAATCCTAGATATAATTTTTTTGAGTTTTCAACAGTTTTAAAAGTTTTCCCATTGAAGATGTTGATAATATCTTGTGTATTCCACTAATAGAATTAAAGCTCT
>JAEXNS010000218.1 GCA_023439605.1 Bacillota bacterium
GTGTTAGGTACACTATATGTTTTGTATTCAGACATTTTTGAATCAAAAAACTTAATTATATTTTCTAAAAAGACCTTTTTTTCATTAGCTATATTAAAATTTAATAAATCTTTAGTATAATCTAAATAAAAATTAAGAACATCATTTATAATTGAATAGTTCCCTATAAAGTATTCTTGCTTAAATTTTTCAATGAATGATTTCCAAATGTTTTTTGATTTTGAATGGTACATATAATCAAAAATCTTTATAAATTTAGAAAATTCTTCTGGATGATTCATTGAACAAAAAAAATCGTGTGTATTATCCAGAAAAATTTTATAATTTATTTCAAAGCGATTTCTTATACTATAATCTGCAGAATTAAAATTTTTTGTAAAATAATTTTTATAGTATTGAGAATATCTCCCCTTTATTAAAAATAATTCTTTATTTAAACTTTTAGGTTCATAATGAACTATTTTTACATTTTTATTTCCAAAGTCTTTATTTGCCTGATTTATTATTGCTTCCGAATCCTTTATATCAGTATAAGAAGCTTTTTTAGGATCTTTATAAAGAATAATGTTTATATCTGTCGTATAAACTTTATCAATAATGTTAACAAGCATATTGTGAATACTATTTTTATTATATGGAAAATTAGCGAATAATAAAATTTTTCCTACTATCTTTTTCTTTTGATTTAATGAAACACTATAAACTTCGTAATCTGAAATTGGAACTTCTATTATTTTTCCTATAGGAACTTTTTGATTATATATATATATAAGGGAATCTTGTTCTATAACCTTTTCATCTTCTGAATAAATAAATATATAACTTTTATTTATAGATAAAAAATTCGTATTTATAACTTGTCCTTTAGGCATAAGTTCTTGTGCAAAACTATATCTTGAATCGTCACCAATACAAGTGATAATTTCACATTTTTTTAAATCTATCATGTTAAATTTCCAGCCCTTCTAATTATATAGTTCTCTTAATATTTAAACAAACTGTAATTAGTCAGTATTAAGAACTTGATCTAAATAATTTGACAATTCATTTTTTAAATTAGATAATTCTTTTATTTGATTACTTAAAATCAATGTATTTTTATCTTTATCCTCTTGAGAATTATGTAAATTTGTCTTCAATATTTCTAAACTGTTGTTTTTTATATTTAAATCCTTGGCTAATTCATTTTTAATTATATCATTTATAATTATTATTGAATTTTTCATGTGTTTTTTTACTGAAGTATAAATTTGTGATTTATATGTTTTAACTGCATCATGGTATAGTCCTTCAATTAAAGACTTTTTCTTTATAAAAAGAGCTATATTTTCTTTTATATATCTTTCTTTAAAATCTTGTCTTTTTGCATCAAGATTGTTTTGAAGGAGTTGAAGATTTTTTAAATTTTTAGTTTGAATTTTTTCAAGTTCAATACTGGAAGGTCCGCTATAATCATAATTAGAAAGTAACTGCTTTTGGAACAATATATCGTCATTAAACTGCTTTCTTTTAGATTCAGTTTCTTCTTTCCATTTTAAAACTTCAGTATCGTCCTTATGTTCTATTGTTTCTAAAATCACCTTTTTAGTTGTGATTTTTTTCAAAAACCCAATAATGCCTTTTTGTGCCTGTTCATTTATTTCTTTTTTATAAACCCTTTCAACTTTAGGTTTTTCAAGTTCTAATTCAAAGGCGGATTTTGATGCATTTATATTTGCTATTACATCAGAAATTTTCTTTACTTCTTTTTCTATATTAACAATATTAATTATTTCTAAATCATTAATATCAATTTCACTTTGTAATTTACCTATTTTTTCAGTAAGCTCATTTATTTCATTTTGATATTCTTCTATTCCCAGTACAAAACCACTTTCAGAAGTACTGTATTTTATTTCAAAATCAATTTTTTCAAATTCAATTTCATTTATTTTTGACATAATTGATTCATGGTAGTCTTTTGAATAATGGTCAATGATTTTAGAAATAATACCTAAATAATAAGTTTTTATTGTACTAAATAGATTATGCAAATCAAATTTTAAAATAGTAACTATATTCTTTTCTAAATCCTCTACATCTATAATTGACTGTAAAATATTCAAATTCTTCAATAAATTTTCCTTAAAGAATTCGCATTTTTCTTGAATAAAATCTTTAATATCTGTTCTTGATAAATCCAGTCTGCTTTCTATATTTAATAAAATTGCTTTAAATTTTGTATCTTGTTTAATTTTTTGATCCTCTATTTCAACAATTTTATTATTTATATCATCAAAATTTTCAGAAATTTTATATATATCAAAATATAATTCAAGTGATCTTAAAGAATAATCAACTAGATTTAAAGTTTTTTGTATTGGGGTGATTATTTGATTTTTTGCCTTGTCCCCTTCAATTATATATTTGACTACCCAGTCTTCGAATTCGTTTATGTTTGAACGTTCTAATAAAATTTTCTTTTCTTGCTCAGAAAATTTTAATTTCCCACGATAATCTAAAGTGGATTTTGAACGGGAAATTAAAGCTTGATACGCTGAAACACCAATTATATTTATGTCATCTATCTCATCAAAATATTTTTTATAATTCTCTTTTATTGAACTAATAATGTTATTTTTAGTTTCTTTTTCAATTGATTTTATTTCATCAATTTTATTTAGTACAAACGTAATTTTGGGATTTTTATTTTTTAATTTACTTATAAAATTAAAATCCGAACTACTTCCAGGTCTATCTGCACTAAACATATATACGCATACATTTGCTCTCTCTATTTGTGATAAAGTCATTTCAAAATGATGTTCTGCAATACCATTTAAACCTGGCGTATCAACAATAGTAATGTTGTTCTTGAGAAATTTTGAATCATAATAAATATCAATACATTTAACTTCTTTTGCAACATTGATAGAACTTTTTGTACTACAGTATTCACTCAATATATCTATATCAAATTTTTCTAATTTTTTTATAGTCTTATCATTATAATGAACATTTGCAAATTCATTATTTTTTGCTTTAGATGAATGTCTGATAAAATTTAATGTTGCTGTTGTTTCAGAAGTAAACGAAGGTAAAATCTTTTCTCCTAAAAGTGCGTTTATAAAGGTTGATTTACCAACACTAAATTCTCCAGCAATTACTATACAAAAGTCATTATTAAAGAGCAAAGTTGCTAAATCATTAACAACTTTGCTTTCTGAGTTCATTTTTTCATTTAAATAAAATTTTTCTACTTTATTCAATAAGTTTATTGTATTTTTTTTATCTTTTTCATACTTTACTATATAATCGTTCATCTTTGAATTCCACCTTAAGATCGTTGTAAATGTTTTCTATTTTAGATATTTCATATTTTTTATTTTTATATCTATTTTGTATATCTATAAGATTTCCTTCTATAATAGCATCTAAAATATCATTTTTTTCTAAAAATCTTTTTTCAAATTCTTTTTCTACATATTCTTTTATTGTTTTTGCATTTTCAAGAGCATCATTTTTTACAGATTCTTTAAAAATGTTTAATATAGGATTTTCTCCTTCAAATAAATATTTGTAGATATCTTTTTTTAGCTGTTTTTTTCTTAAAAGCAAATATTCATTTTCAAGTCTATCTTCAAACATTTTTAATTCATCGTTTTTAGCATCTATTTCTCTTTGAACTGTTTCAATTCTTCTTTTACATGTTTCAAATTCTTTTTCTGAAGATATAGAAAGCTTTTCTATATCTATTTTTTTATTTTCTAATGAAAGAATTTCTTTATTTAATGCTTCTCTTTCATTATCCAAAGAAATTTTTAAATCCCGTTTTTGTTGATCCCAAGTTAAACCTGCACTATCATCAAATTTAGGTACTTTTCTAGTTCCTTTTTTCTTACCAATAATGAATTGAAATACCTTACTTAGTCCTTTTCTGTCCTCAAAGTATTCTTCTAAAACATATGTAACCTGTTCAGAAGGCCTGTCACCTAATTTATCTTCTTTTTTTCTATATTCTGTAATCAGGTTATCTTTTTTAGTTTTGTTTTCAGCAATTTTTTTGTTTAAATTTTCAAGTTCAAGCATCATTTGTTTTTTACTTGCTTCAAATTCAAGAATATATTTGTTGTTATCATATAAAGTTTTTTGTAAGTTTTTGATTTCATTTTTAATATTATCTGATGCTAATTCCTCTTGAATTACTTTAGAAATTTTAAACTCGCTTCTATTATTGCTCATTCCAGTTATTATATTACTGTATTCATCAATTCTGAGTAGAACTGTTTTGTAAATTAACTGGAAACAGTATTCTTTTTTATGATCGAGTTCATTTTGATATTCATCAATTTGTTTTTGCATTTCAGTTTTATAAAATCCAGCTGTAATTTTATTTTCAAAAGATTCATAAATGTTTTCAGTATTGATTAAAATACCTAAATTACTGTTTATTTTTTCTACATTTTCATAAATATCTGAAACTAACAATTTTCTATTTTCCTCAAAAATATCATCAATAAATTTATATAATTGAGATATAATTTTATCTTTATTTTGAAGATAGTTTTGTTTTTGTAATTTAATATGGTTAATATCTTTAAAAGCTCTATCCTGTAAAATAGATTCTTCAATTTCAGATTGTTTTTTATTCGCAGTTAGCAAGACATATTCTAACAAGTTAAGAATACTATAACAGTCGGAAAGATATCGGTTATTTTTAAAATTAGAGTCATTTATAATTTTTATTAATATATTTTCAAACTCAAAAAAATTTGACTCTTTTAAAATAATATTTCTCTGGATATCGTTTAAATCAAACCAATCATTTTCATATAATCTTGGAATTGAATAATCTTTACCTACTAAAGCTTTTAGTGCTGATATTGCACAATAATATGCAATTATATTTTTATTTTCTGCAAGAATATATCTGTTTATATTTTCTTTTATTTCTTGCAATTTTATATCAACAGTTTCACCTTCAGAAGTTTTTAATTCATCTATAAAGTTACATGTAAAAATAAACGTATTTTGATAATTTGTAAGATATTTTATAAATTCTATATCTGTTTGAGATATGCCTCTTTTTTGGAATAAATATATACAAGCATGAGATTGTTTTATTTCTTGAACTGTCAATTCTCTATGTTTATCAGCCAACCCATTTAAACCAGGAGTGTCAACAATAATAAGTTCCTCTTCAATGTTATCAATAAAATTAATAAATATATCTACACTACTTATTTCATAAATAACATCTATGTCCGATTGAGTAGTTGTATATTCATGTAGTTTTGAAAGATCAGTCAAAACTTTATTTGTTCCATTTATAAAATTAACAATACAAGTATTTTTTCTTTTATCATTTTTATCAACGTTATGTATGTATGTTATGGTTGCTGTAGTTTCAAGTGTAGCATGTTTTAATAAATCTTGCCCAATGATAGCATTAATAAAAGTTGATTTTCCAGAACTAAATTCTCCAACCACTGCAATTTTAAATTCCTTTACATCAACACGCTCAATTAAATTATCAATGGTATCAACAATACTTGCACTGTCATAAACAATGGAGTATTTTTTGATATCTTCTAGAAGAGTTTTAAGATTAATATTTTTCCGTAACATAATGACTCCTTTGATTAATAAAAATATGTTTTAGGGTTTATAATGAGTGATATTTTTATATATTTTATCAAAAATAATAAAATAGTATAAATTCACTATAATATTTATTAAATTATATCATATTATGTGAAAAATATCAACTACAAATTATGTAAATTAATTTTTATTTTTTAAGTATAAAAACCTTTATAATCAATAAAACAATCACGTAAACGGGTTATTTTATTAAAATAAAGGTTTTTAATTTCATTTAAAAAGATTTTAAAATATATGTTCTAATTAAAATAGCATCTAAAATATTAACTTGTCCATCATTATTTAGATCAGCTTTTTGTTGAAAATCTAAATTTTGAACATTTTCATTTTTCCCTAAAATAATTTGGATCATTAAAATACAATCAGCAGAATTAAGTTTTTTGTCACCATTTATGTCGCCTAAAATTTCTTTTACTGCTTCTTTGATTTCGATTAATTGCCAATGTTGGTTTTCTCCAGCCACATCTTCCCATTGTTGAATGGTTGCATTTTCATCTTTTGACCATTTATACACATCAACTAATTTATTACTAGCTCTACTTATTATTTTAAAGTAGCCATCCTTAGTATTTACTATCTCCCAATGTTGATTATTTCCGCCATTGCTGGTGTATTGTATTTATAATCCCCCATTTGCTGTTGATGCATCTTTAACGTCAAGAGATTTTCCGCTTTTTACATTCGATATTTTTTTGTAACCATCTCCAACATCTATAATATACCATTGTTGTGATTCATCATTTTTATCACTTAATTGAACTATTTCAGCTGCTTCTATAGTAGAAAAATCCTTTACACTAAGTAATTTTCCACTATTTCTGTTAACTATTTTATATTTTGTTTTGTCTAATATATTTTCAGAAATTTTCCCCTTTTCAGCATCTATAGATATAGATTCATAATATGGTAATTCCAACTTTGTATCTGAGGTAAAAACCAGTGGCAACCAAACATACTGAGAGTCATTTACTTTTCCACTCCATGCACC
>JAEXNS010000300.1 GCA_023439605.1 Bacillota bacterium
GTAGGAACTGTTGTAAAAGTGGTAGATGAAAAATCATCAGTAGGAACTGTTGTAAAAGTGGTAGATGAAGAATCATCAGTAGGAACTGTTGTAAAAGTGGTAGATGAAGAATCATTAGTGGGAACTGTTGTAAAAGTAGTAGATGAAGAATCATCAGTGGGAGATGTTGTAAAAGTAGTAGATGAAGAATCATCAGTAGGAACTGTTGTAAAAGTGGTAGATGAAGAATCCACAATAGTAGAGGTGGTGACTATTGTAGAAGAAATGTCACTTGTAGAAATATTAGTTGAAGAACTCGAGGAAGTATTTTCAGTAGTAAATAAAGTAGTAGATGTATTTGATGTTGAAGTATTAGTTGTAGATGTTGGTGTTGTTAAACTAGTAGTAGTAGTTACAATTGGTGGTGAAATAAGTTGAATAAATCCAGAGTTTAATTCTAAATTAAGTGTTTTAAAATCTATTGAATTAAATTGGGTAAAATCTGAATCTATAAAAATAGAGTATTTTTTATTTGAAATAACTTTATCAGGTATGGCAATAAGTACAGTTACAAGTTTTGAAACTTCAGTTTCATTTGTTTTCTTATTTGATAAAAAAACAAAGCGTCTAGAGTCTCTATCACTTGCAAAAATTGTATTAGGTAAATTATCTTCTTCTAGATAACCTATAAACTGTACAGTTGTATCATCACTGTATAAAGCAACTCTTGAAGTATAAAAACCACTATTCTTTTGTATTTCAATTGGTAATTCTATTACTTTGTAGTTTGAAATAGAAGGGTCAAAAGCTTCTGTATAATCTAATACAGTTTTTAAATTTTCAAAATCTTCATTTGAATTTACTAAAGTTTCACCAGGATTTATAATTAAATCTGGAATAATAATGTCTTTTAACTCAATATACTTTGCACGTACAGTAGATGCGAAATTTTTAGCAATAGTATTTGGATAACCATAAACTATACTTGGCAATCCAAGACTAAAAGCATTTCTATGGATTGCTTTTATCGTTTTAGGTAGTGAAATTGAATTTAATTTTAAACATCTATAAAATGATGATTCTTTTATTTCTTCTAAACCTTCATTTAAAGTTACATTGGTTAATTTTCCACATTCATAAAATAAATTTACAGGTAAGATTTTTGTATTTTTACCTATTTTAGCTGAGGTTAGCTCCAAACATCTGTAAAATGTTCCATCACCTAAAGTATATAGTGAATTTGGAATTTCAACTGCAGTTAATTTAGAGCAATTTGCAAAGGAGTATTCACCTAAGCTTCTTAAAATAAATGGTAAATTTAATTTTGTAATTTTGGATAGACCATCAAAACATCGAGCACCAATTTTTAATGTGTTTGTTGAAAGCGTTAAGCTTGTAACGTTTGAACACTGATAAAAAGAGTAATCACCTATGGTAGTAACTGTATTTGGAATTAAGATTGTAGTTATTTTTGAACACTTATAAAAAGCATAATTAGGTATGGTGGTTAATTTATTAGGTATGGATAAAAATACAGCATTAGTACACTCATAAAAACAGTATTCGCCAATTGAAAGTATAGAATTAGGCAAGTTTATACTGGATATAGAGGTGCATTTATAAAAAGCATAGGAACCAATATAGGTTAAACTTTCAGGAAAAATAATATTTTGAAGCTTGCTACAATTGTAGAAAGCATAATTGTTTATATATTGTAATTTTGATGGCAAACTTAACTCTGTTAGAGAAGTACAGTTGTAAAATACACCAAAATTTATAGAATTAATTTTAGAAGGAATGGATATTGAGGTTAGTTTTTCGCAGTTGTAAAAACATAAAGAGCCAATTGAAATTAAGTCAGAGGGCAAAGTGATATTTTCTAAGTTTATGCAATTATAAAAAGCGTATGCGTTTAAGTTTTGAAGTTTTTTGGGCAAGTTAACATATGTTAACCCTGTACAATTTTTGAAAGCGTTATCATTTATTCTAATTAGATTATCAGGTAAGTTAACTGTAGTTAAACTAGAACAATTTTCAAAAACATTTTTTGGTATAACAGTTAATTTACTTGAGATAGAAATATTTGCAAGAGATGTACAATTTGCAAAAGCATATTGACCTAATTTGCTTACAGTATTTGGTATATTTATTTCTAACAAAGAAGTACAATTGTAAAAAACACCATTGTCAAGTTGTGTTAAACTAGTATTTATTATTATTTCTTTTAAATTTGTACAAGATTGAAAAGCATATTCACCAATATAATTTAGATTTTGAGGTAAAGTTATTGACTTTAAGTTATAACAATAAGCAAAAGCCTCAGAATTTATTTTTGTGATAGAGTTAGGCAAAGAAATACTTTCTAAATTTGAATATTGAAAAGCATAATCGTCTATTTGTGTTACATATAGTCCATCGATTTGTTCAGGTATAGTTAGATTGGTTACATTATTATTTAATCCAGAAATAATAACTTCATTTTCAAGTTTATAAAAAGAGAAATCGTATATTTCAGCTGATTTTATTTTGAAAGTTGGTGTAATATTAATGAAAAAAAAGGTAAAAACAAATAAAGTGAATAAATAAATAGTTTTTTTATACATAAAAATCCCTCCAAAAATAAATATGAAAATTTATCAAATTAATATATTTAAATTATATTCAATTATGTGAAAATTAACAAAAATGTTTTTTGAATTTTTAAAAATATATTAATTTAATTAATTTTATGGTATAATTAAATAAAAAATCAATTAATCAAAATGGGTATTTATAAAAAAAATTATTACTATTCAGCCATAATGGCATGAAGTTAAAGGTTACGATTTTGTAGGAGTTTTAACTCTGAGTAGTAGAATAAGTTTTACTGTCATCGTGGACTTTCAGTAAAATATCTTTGCCTTACACATATGGATGAAAAGTAGAAAAATTTTAGATTGCAGTTATGCTAAATACAATGAAGAGGGGATGAATTATGTATTTAAAAATTGCCATATGCGATGACAATGAAGAGATAATAAGTAAACTAAATAAAATAGTTCAAAATCATATGAAAGTAAAATGTATAAAATACGAAATTTTTACATATATATATCCGAAGCCATTATTAGATTCAAAGGATAAATATGATATTATTTTTTTGGACATAGATTTAGGGGATGAAAATGGAATTGAAATAGCTAAAAAAATTAGGGAATACGATAAAAATGTTAAAATTATTTTTGCTACTAGTTATACAGAATACATGAGTAAAGCTTTTTCTGTTCATGCTTTTTCCTATTTGACAAAACCTTTTAAAGATGAAGACGTGATTTTATGTTTAGATGAGGCTATATCCTATTTAGAAACTCCAAAAAAATCAGTAAAAATAAATTTACCCACTAACAATGGGGATATTTTAATAGAATGTGATGACATAATCCACATAGAATCTATAGCTAGACAACTAGTTATCACAACGACAAAAACAAAGTTAATGACAACAACATACAACACAAACATTACTAAGCTATTAAATCTTTTGCCAGCAGATGAATTTAAATCTCCACATCGTAGTTTTATTGTAAACTTAAATCATATAAATGCGATAAAAGGGCATGAATTGAATATGTGTGATGGAGTAATAATACCAATATCCAAAAATAAAGTCTTGGAATTTCGAAAAGAATTTAATAATTTTTTAATTAGAAACATAAGAGGGTAAATAAAGTGAAAGAAATAATTGAATTTACCACCTATTGTATTTTGTGTTTGGTAACAAATGCTGTAGTTTTTGATTTTATGAACAAATTATATAAAAAAAGATATAATAAAGAAATATATTTTACATTTTATCTTATTTTTATAGTTATAAATGTTTTAGTTAATCTCCTAGGAGATATAATTTATAATCAAATATACTTTACTCTTATTATGCTC
>JAEXNS010000366.1 GCA_023439605.1 Bacillota bacterium
ATACTAGGTGCTGCACAAATAGCAGCAATATATTTGTTATTTTCAACACTATATTCTATAGCTTTTTTTACCACTTGAGATTTTTCTAAATTTAATGTTCCAGGCATTCCTCCTGGAAGTATATTCATATCCAGTTTTTCATCAAGTATAAATTCCTGATCCAATATATCTGCAACTACAGATATATTGTGAGAACCTGTTATTATATTATCACCAACACCTACTGTAACTACTTCTAATTCACATCTTCTTAAATAATCTACAGTAGTCAATGCTTCTATTTCCTCAAATCCATTTGCCAAAAAAACGTATATCATAAAATTACTCCTTTATTTCGTTCTTTATGTTCTGGTAATAAATCTTCATTTCATTAGCTTTACCACATGTCATTTTCCCCTCTGAACAGACTCCAAAAACACATGATGGTCCTGCATCTTTAAACAAAGAAGGAGCGACTTTATAACAAAGCTTTAACATATCATCTGCAACCGCTTTTATTTCCCATTGAGCACGGTTACAACATCGGAGTTTAAAAAAATTTTTCAAACTTCTAGCATTCATAGTAACAACCATTTTGGTCTCACAAGCATTTGGTAAAACAAATCTTGCGTCTTCTATAGCTTTTTTTTCAGCAATATTTTTAGCTTTTTTTTCATCCATTCCATTTTTTAAGTAGCTTTCTAAATAATCTTTTTCCAAAGTATCTGCTATTTTATTATATGAATCAATGGAATCTTTCATAGATTTTTCAAATAAATTAAATGCCTCTTTATTTTTCTCTATTTCAGGGGGCGTAATATATACGAAATTACTTTTTTTTACATATCTTTGACTCTGAACAGAAAAAGATGCTATTCTATGTCTAGTAACTTGAGCTAAAAAAGCTCTAGATACACCCTCAATACCGAAAGTAAAAGAAACATGTTCAATTGGACTTTCATGACCTATTTCTGATAACATCTCAATAAAACTATTTATTTTTGAATCATCTAAATTTTCAGAAAGAGTATCTACATTTGCATCAGAATAACACATCTTTGCAGCAATTGCAATTGTTTTTTCTGGATTTGGTGTATGTTCTATTAAGGTAACTTTCATATTTACCTCCTCCATTTCATTTATTTCTATTGAAATCTTTTATCAAATATCATACTTTAATATTCTAACATTTTTTAATAAAAAAATCAATGTAAATATATATAATTAATGTATAATTTAATCATATACTTTAATATTGAACCACTAAATGTAAAGTTAATTTTAGTCTTATAATAAATTAAATAATACTAATATGAAATAAAATAGTTTAAATAATTTGAAATCTTGTTACTATTCAGCTATTAAAAGTAAAGTTTAGGATTTTGTAGGGTTTTCGACTCTGCGGAGTCGACCGGGCTTTCCGGTCGCCCTGGACCTTCGGTAAAAAAACCAGTAAAATTCCAAGAGTTTTATAAATATTTTAAATTCATTTTAGTATAAAATATTTACCATTAAAAAAAGGAGCTGCTACAAACGTACCAACTCCTAAATTATATTTATCATTTTTTATATCATTCAGTAACAAGTGAATATGCTGATATTTTTTTAATTCTTAAAGTTATAAACATTGACAAAAAATAAGAAAATACTATTGTTGCTATGCAAAAAACAATGATCCAGTATTGATTTACAATAAAACCTGCACGCATTACACCAGCACTTTTCATTGTTATAGACATTAATGAATTTGTATAAAGTGCACCTAGCGTGCTTCCAATTAAAGCCCCAATAATTATTGGCACAATAAAACTAATTGAAAGCTGGTTCATCAACTGAAATGTAGTAAAACCAATAGCTTTTTGAATTCCTAACTCACGTTTTTTTCTGATAACTGAGGAACTTATAACAAAATATAAAACCAAAGCAACCACAAACAACGTTATAACTAACATTGTAGCTCCCATTATAGCCACTATATTTTGATAAGATGCCATTCCCTCCGCCATAGATTTGTCAAAATTTGTAGTTGCAAGTAATATTTCTTTTTCAATATTATTATTTAACTCATCAATAAAATTTTCTGCATCTGTTCCCTCTTTTAAGTATATATTAAGGGTCATTTGTTTAAAATCTGGATCTAATAATTTATAATCATCAAATAATATTGATGCATTCATCCCTCCCATTGATGAACCATTTGATAATCCAACAACATTAAATGTTTTTTCCTTATCACCAACAGTCACGGTTACAGTGTCATTTATTTTTTTACCAATTCTTTCAGCTAAAATTCCTGCAAGCGTAATTTCGTTTTTTTCATTAGGGTAACGTCCATCGTATACAAGATTTGTTTCTCTTTTTGAATAATCATTCATAATAAATGAACTTATTTCAACGTCATCTACCTTCATCTTTACTTGATCAAGAAACTGTACTTTTCTCACATAATCCATATTTTTTATAGTTTCAATGGTTGAATCTTCATATTTTCCTGGATTAAAAACAGCGATAACATTACATATTTCATATCCTGGAACTTCAGCAAAAGCTTTTGTATCAATAGCTGTATTGTAAAACATAACTACACCAAAAGCACCTGAAAAAGTAACTGCAATTAAAATGATAACTATCATAATATTTTGCTTCATACTTTGCAAAACTGATTTAAAAGCTAAAACAAATGATAACCTTCCATTTGATTTTTCAAGTTGCAAATAATTTTTTTTGTGTTTATAAGCAGTAGTTTCACCTCTAAGTGCGTTTATAGGATTAAGTTTATTGATATGTCTAGATGCTAACAAAGAAACGCCTGAAACTATAAGTAATAATACAAATAGTGATATCGAACTAATTTTTGCATCAAAACCTTGAACCCATTTTAAACCTGACTGCTGCTCAAATACCGCTGAAACTGCAGGCAATGCTGGATATGAAAGTGCTATACCTAGAATACTACCTATTCCTGCTATCAATATGAACTGCAATAAAATAGTTATTATTATTTGTCCACCAGTATAACCAACTGATTTTAAAGAACCTATTTTCATTACATCCTCTTCAATGCTATTTACTATTCTAAATCTAACAACTAAAAGACAAACAATAACAATCACCGTAGAAAAAACTACCATCATTACAGAAATCATCTTAGCCATCATGCATCTTGACAAATCAATTATAGCCAAATCTAAAGTAAATATTTGTGATGATTGATCGTA
>JAEXNS010000219.1 GCA_023439605.1 Bacillota bacterium
TTAGCTCTAGATTTAGAATATGATGAATTGGAATTAGTCGTAATTGATGAAGGCGATGGATTTGTATTAGATGAAATTTTAGAAAAACAAAAAACTAATGATGTTTTAAAGACTAGAAATAGAGGTCTTTTAACTATAAAAGATATAGGTTTCAACATAGTTGTAGAAAAATCAAAAGTAAAAGCAAATATTATTTTAGGGGAAAAATATTTTAAATAAGATAGTGAGGTAAAAATTTATGAATATGAGATTTGAGAATAAAATTTTTTATTGTGAAGTACAAGAAAATCTAACAGCAATAAATATAAAAACAATGATGGAGAAAGTAAAAGCAGTTATAGAAGCAAGTGCAGATGATTTTGAAACGATGAAAATAGATTTATCAAAAGCACAAAGCATAGACTCTTTGGGTATAACTTTTTTAATCAGTACATATAAGAGTTTAGTTACTAAAAACAAAAAAATGATACTCTATAAAGTTCCGGATTCTATAAGACAGCTATTTAAAATAATGAAATTAGATGAAGCATTTCAAATAGAAGATTAAAAACAGAAAGAAGTGGGGTTTATGAATATAAAAATAAGAGATAATGTTTTTTATTGTGAATTAAATGATAACATAGTTGCAGCAAATGTAAAACCTATGATGAAAGAATTTAAAAATCAAATCGAAAGAAATGGTAATAGATTTAATGTAGTTAAAATAGACCTATCAAAAGCACAGAGCATAGATTCTTTAAGTATAACTTTTTTAATATCTGTATATAAAAATTTATTAGCTAACAACAAAAAAATGATATTATATCGAGTTCCAGAACCAATGATGCAATTATTTAAGATTATGAAACTAGATGAAGCGTTTGAAATAGAAAATTAAAATTAATACCCTCAAAACATATGATGTTTTGAGGGTATTAATTTTAATCAAGAGCATTTCTTAAGCTAGAAACAAATTCATATATTTTCTTTGGAGAATTCTCACCATATTTTTCAACGTGTTTTACTATTGCACTTCCTACAATAACACCATCACAATATTGCTTTATGCCTTTAACCTGTTCAGGTGTTGAAATTCCAAAGCCCAAAGCACATGGTATTTTTGAGTAAGTTTTAATTTTTTTGAAAAAATCGTCAAAATTAGTAGTAAACTCATTTCTCATTCCAGTTACTCCTGTTGAAGATACACAGTATAAAAATCCAGATGCATTTGAGGCTATTTTTTCTATTCTTTCTTCAGAAGTTGGTGCAACAAGACTTATAGATATAATACCGTATTTATCTGCCATATCTTGAATTTCATCTTTTTCTTCAAATGGTAAATCTGGTACTATTACTCCATCTATACCATTTTGCTTACATAAATCGAAAAACTTCTCAGTACCAAATCTAAAAATTGTGTTTAAATACATCATTAGAAGCAATGGTATTTCAGTATTTTTTCTAATCTTATTTACCATTTCAAATATGCCAACTAAAGTAGTTCCATTTGCCAAAGAACGTTCACTTGCATTTTGAATTACTGGACCTTCTGCAATTGGGTCGGAAAAAGGAACTCCTAACTCTATTATATCTGCACCAGCAAGTTCCATTTCATAAACAGCCTTTTCTGTTGTTTCATAACCTCCATCACCAGAGGTGATAAAGGTAATAAGTGCTTTTTTATTGTGTTCTTTTAAATTTTTTAATTTTAAATCAATTCTATTCATTTATGTTCACCCCTCTATATCTTGCAACTTGATAAACATCTTTGTCTCCACGTCCTGAAAGATTAACAATGATAATCTGTTCTTTGTTCATGGATGGAGCTATTTTTAAGGTTGCAGCAATTGCATGAGCTGATTCAATAGCAGGAATAATACCTTCGGTTCTAGATAAATATTCAAAAGCTTGAACCGCTTCTTCATCTGTTATATCAAGGTATTGAGCACGCCCAGATTTAAAAAGATGTGCATGTTCAGGACCTATACCAGGATAATCTAATCCAGCCGAAATAGAGTATACAGAGTCTATTTGTCCTTCATCATTTTGTAAAAATAAGGATTTCATTCCGTGAAATATACCGGTAGTACCTTTAGAAATTGTAGCAGCGTGCAGTTTGGTATCTATACCTTTTCCGGAAGCTTCTGCACCTATTAATTTTACAGAAGGGTCATTTATGAAATCATAAAACATTCCCATAGCATTTGAACCACCACCAACGCAAGCTATTACAGCGTCGGGAAGCTTGTTTTCTATTTCCATGAGCTGTTTTTTTGCTTCTTCGCCTATTATTTTCTGGAAATCTCTAACCATTTCAGGATATGGATAAGGTCCCATAACAGAACCAATACAATAATAAGTATTTTCTACATTTGTAGCCCAATCCTTAAAAGCACCATTAATTGCATCTTTTAAAGTTTTAGTTCCACTAGAAACTCCACATACTTTTGAACCTAAAAGTTCCATTCGATATACATTTAATGATTGACGCTCCATATCTTCTTCGCCCATATAGACAATGCATTCAAGTCCAAGAAGAGCTGCAACCGTTGCAGTTGCAACACCATGTTGTCCAGCACCTGTTTCTGCAATTATTCTTTTTTTGCCCATTTTTTTTGCAAGAAGAAGTTGACCCAATACATTGTTTATTTTATGTGAGCCTGTATGATTTAAATCTTCACGTTTGATGTAAATTTTAGGACCATTTAAATCCTTAGTCATTTTTTCGGCAAAATATAATAAAGATGGCCTACCTGCATACTTATTATATAATTCGATTAACTCTGCTTTAAAATCTGGGGCGTCTTTATAATGGTTATATGCTTTTTCTAGTTCACAAACCGCATTCATTACAGTTTCGGGAACATATTGACCGCCAAATTCACCAAATCTTCCTTTTTTACTCATTTAAGTCACTCCTTAAAATATTAATAATATTTTTAATCTTATCTAAATTTTTAACACCATCTAGTTCAATTCCACCTGAAATATCTACTCCGTAAGGGTTTGTTTTTTTGATTGCTTCCAAAATATTATCTGAGTTCAATCCTCCAGCAAGCATATATTTATGATTTATAGTTGTATTTTTTATTATATCCCAGTTAGCTACCTTTCCTGTTCCGCCATATTGAGTTTCAGAAAAACTATCAAATAATAGTATATTGGCTTCTGATTTATCTGCATTTAAAATATCTTCTTTTGATTTGACACGAACAGCTTTCCATACTTCATTATTTAAGAGTTGCTTTATGATTTCAACATAATAAAGCGTTTCATCTCCATGAAGTTGGATAATGTCGATATTTGTTTCTTTGACTATATCAACTAATTTGTAGACATTTTCATTTACAAAAACACCAACTGTTTTAATTTTTTTATCTAATGATTCAATTAATTTTTTTGCCTGTTGAGGTTCTATATATCTTTTTGACTCCGCAAAAATAAATCCTGCATAATCTGGAGAGTATTGATTTAAATATTCTATGTCTTCCTCTCTTCTTATTCCACAAAATTTAATTTTCATATATTTGCCCTCAAGTCAGCGAGTGTTTTAGAAATATCATCACTTCTCATAAGTGTTTCACCAATTAAAACCGCATTTACACCATATGATTTTAGTAAAATCATATCAGCATTATTTACAATTCCACTTTCGGAAATAGATATGCAATTTGCAGGAATGGTTTGTATTAATTTTTTTGTATTATCTAAGCTAACTTCAAAAGTTTTTAGATTTCTGTTGTTAATTCCAACGATGGCAGGATTTACTTCTAAAACATTTTGTAGTTCTTCTTCATTGTGTACTTCAAACAAGCAGTCAAGACTGAGTGAATCAGCTATATTTTTAAAATGTTTCATTGTATCTACGTCTAAAA
>JAEXNS010000274.1 GCA_023439605.1 Bacillota bacterium
GTTTTCAGGTATAATCATAGGAAAAATTATATTTATTTCTTCTTTTTTATTTTTATTTTCTAAATCATTGATTATTGATTTAAGAATAGAAGTTTTTCCAGAACCTCTTACACCAAGTACGCTTATATTGTTTGTCTTTTGAATCTGATTATCCTTGCATAAATCAGATTCCTTACGTATTTCTTCTATTTGGCTTAATATTCTGTCATAACTAGGTAAAATTAGATTTATCTCAGCTTTTGTCAAAGCTTTTGCTCCTATTTGTGTTGAGCTTTCATTATTCATTTTCCCACTCCTTATTTATTAGATATATTTTATAAAATGATAACATATTTTTGTAAAATAGTCAATGAAAATGCACAAAATATATAAAAAAAGGATTGTTTTTAAGTATGTTTTATGTTACAATTTAATGGTATATTACAATAATACAATTCCATAAAACACCTTTTAAAAAATCTGAGTAGTAGGCAAATTATGAATTATAGTATTAGGAAATTAAGAGATAGTAAAAAATTACCAATGTCTGAATTGTAACTATATAAGGCTTATAATTGGTACTATATCGAAACTTTTAATTTGTAAATTTATTTTGGAGAGAAAATAATGAAAGAAAAATTATACTCTATTGGACAGGTATCAAAAATAAAAAATATTAGCATAAAGACATTAAGATTTTATGATGAAATTGGTGTTTTAAAACCTTATTATGTTGATCCTTTTACTAAATATAGATATTATTCAATTGAGCAATTGATTTATATAGATATAATTAAAGAATTGAAAATATTAAAACTAGGTACAAAAGAAATGAAAAAAATTATTTCTGAAAATAATAAAGGCCTAGAAAGTTTTTTGATTAATCAAGAAAAAGTTATAGAAAGAGAAATAACAGAATTAGAAAATATAAAAAGAAGAATAGGTTATTTTAAAAAGAATATAGTAGATGGGAAGTCAGCAATTCAAAATGATAGTTTATATTATAAGGAGTATAATGAAAGATACTTGTTGCTTAGTGAAGGTGGTTTTAACGGAATATTGAATAAATATACAAATAATGATATAGAGATAATGGATGAATTTATTTTATTAGTAAATAAGTATATAAATGAAATAAATAATTATATAGAAAATAATTATTTAGAAAGTATGCATACATATGGAATAAGTATGGTAAATGAAGGCGAAAAATTTATTCCAGATAAGTATTTTATAGAAATAAATATTAATGAAAATTCAAAATACAATATAAATAGGGTGAAAAAGTTAGAAAAGGGTAATTTTATTTGTATAAATTATAATAATAATAATTACAAGGAAAAAGCGGAAATCTTTAACAAATATATAGATGATAATAATATTAAATTAAGGGAAGTTTACCAATTTGAGTTGTATGAAGATGTATTTAAAGAAACAAATAATTATGAAATTCAAGGTTTATTATAAATTTGTATTGACTCTCCCCTAGGTGGATACATTATATTTAATATAGCATCAATTAATATTAAGTATAAGAAAAGAGGTAGGGTATGATTGTTAATATCTATTTTGTGGTTTTGTTATTATTTATGGCTTATCAAAGCATAAGTGGTTATTTTTATTTCAAGAAAAACAAGGAAATCGAGCTAGAGGAAAAAATAAAGGTGAATATGTATTATAGTACAATTATTGTTAATTTAATTTCTTGTATTATACCTATTGTGATTTTTGTCATTTCTAAGGTTAAATTAAGTAGCATAGGTTTCAATAAAATAAAATTTAATTATGATACAAGTTTAAATAAATATATTGTTTATTTGTCCTATGCTTTTATATTAATCATAATTATATTATCAATAAAAACTATAGTTGGTTTTTTTGTTAAAAATACGAATAATGAATCAATTAATCAGTCGAAATTAGGTCCTTCAGAAAAAATGCTACAACCAATTACAAAAAAAGAAAAAAATTTATGGAAATTAGTTTCGTTAAATACTGGAATTACTGAAGAAATAGTATATAGGGGTACTTTAATTTATATTATTGGAAATTTAGTAGGAAGTAGTTCTTTGTTTAATGTTGTAATTATTACCAATATTATTTTTGGACTTGGACATTCTTATCAAGGAATAAAAGGGGTAGTTAAGACTGGCTTGATTGGATTTTTGTTTTCCATATTATATGTTACTACTAATTCATTGATTTTACCTATGATATTACATTTTTTCATTGACTATGTATTTATTTTTACATCAAATAAGGAAGAATTATTACAAAATGCAGAAAGATAGACGATGAGTGCAATAAAAAAGATTGTTTTTAAGTATGTTTTATGTTACAATTTAAGCGTATATTACAATTACACATTTCAAAAAATCTAAGTAGGAGGCAAATTATGAATTATAGTATTAGAGAATTAAGAGATAATGAAAAAAATTTGCTAGAAGATTTTATATATGAAGCTATTTTTCAAAAAGATGGAGAGGAAAAGGTGCATAGAGATATAATTTATACTCCAGAAGTAAATAATTATATCGTTGATTTTGGTAAAAAAGATGATTTTTGTTTGGTTGCCGACTTAAATGGAAAAGTTATAGGTGCAGTATGGACGAGAATTTTATCCGGAGAAATAAAAGGCTATGGAAATATAGATGAGTTCACTCCTGAATTTGCTATATCCCTATATAGCGAGTATCGAAATATGGGTATTGGTAAAATTCTAATGCAAGAAATGTTAGAAGTTTTAAAAAATCATGGATATAAAAAAGCTTCTTTAGCTGTTCAAAAAGAAAATTATGCTGTTAAACTTTATAAAAAAGTGGGTTTCAAAATCATTAAAGAAACAGAAGAAGAGTATATTATGGTGTGTACTTTAAATGAGTAGAGAAATTTGTATATTCCAAATAAAGTATGAAATGATAGAGGAGATTTTATGGAAAATATAATTGAAGTTAAGGATTTTGTAAAAAAATATGGTGATTTTATTGCAGTAAATAATATCTCTTTTAATGTAGAAGAAGGTTCTATTTTTGCTTTTCTAGGTCCAAATGGAGCAGGAAAAAGTACAACAATAAATACACTTTGTACTATATTTGAAAAATCATCAGGTACATTGAAAGTTTCAGGATATGATACTTCAAAAGAGAAGAATAAAGTTAGAGAATCAATAGGAGTGGTATTTCAAGACTCCACTCTTGATTCAAAAATGACAGTTTATGAAAATTTAAAAATGCACTGTGTTTTTTATAATATTAAAAAAGTAGAAGTTGAAGAACGAATAAATTTTGTTCTTGAGCTAGTGGATTTATTAAAGGAAAAGAATAAAATGGTAGGGAATTTGTCAGGTGGAATGAAGAGAAGAGTTGAAATAGCTAGAGGGTTAATACACTACCCAAAAGTTTTATTTTTAGATGAACCTACAACAGGCTTAGACCCTCAAACTAGAACTCATATTTGGCAGTATATCAGAAGACTTCAAAAAGAAAAAAATATAACTATATTTTTAACAACTCATTATATGGAAGAAGCTGAAATATGTAATAAAGTTGCTATTATAGATGGTGGGAAAATAGTTGCACATGATACACCGTATAATTTGAAGAAAATTTATACAAAAGATAAGTGTTTTGTATCTGTAAAAGATGATAAGATTTTTTTGAACTATTTGGACAATAAAAAAATAAATTATGTAAAAAAAGAGAATTATTATAAGTTAGATGCAACGGATATAAATATTATAATGGAACTTATTTGCTATCAAAAGGAAAATATAATTGATGTTGAAATAAAGAAAGGTACTTTTAATGATGTTTTTTTAGAAATAACAGGCAGAAAAATTAGAGATGATACTATTTAGACTCTAAAACACTTTATTTTATGGAGCTTAGTATTGCAAGGATTTCGACTCTGCGGAGTCGACCGGGCTTTCCGGTCGCCCTGGACCTTCGGTAAAATATCTCTGCCTTATACATATAGCT
>JAEXNS010000294.1 GCA_023439605.1 Bacillota bacterium
GTCTAGTATTTGCTGCTCTTCTTCAGTTAACTCTTCAATACAATTCATCTTTGAATCTAGCATGAAATTATAGGATTTTAATACCTTTTTATCATCTTGTCTTATCCCAACAGTAACACCATAATCATATTTACCATTTATTTTTGGCCAGATAATCATACTGTAAGTATATTCATCCAAATGATTTCCGTTTTTATCTATTCTTCTAATATTTGTTACTGATAAATTTCCAGTAAAACTTAAGTACTGTGGACTTGAAACACCAAAAACATGTTCTTTGTCGTTATATTGCCAAGACTTCTTTTGCTCGTCATAACCAACAGCGTCTTTAAAAGATTTGTATTTAAAGTGCGAAAAAAGAAACCAAACTAAATTAAAGGTTAAAATCAAACTGACAAAACAAATCAAAATTTTAAATTTTATTTTCATGAAAATACTCCCCATAAAGTTTTGTAAAAATCCGATGTGATACACACCGGATTTTTATATAAATAATTAATTGAAGTTTAGATTTAACCTATATTTACATATGCGGTGTAACAAACATAATCTCCAACATGAACAATATCAACTTTTCCAGTATTAAATCCACCTTTAGAAGTACTGGTCTCCTCATAATACCAATCATTTTCTACAGAAGCTTTATGTTTCCAACCAGTAGGAGCCCAACATTTTGTTACATAGTCTTCATCTGTCCACCATGTATCAAAACCGATACTTAAAGATGCTTCAATTGTAGTATCAGAATCAATCACAATATCCAAAACTATTGGTGTTTCCCAGCTACTGTTGAATGTTTTTCCTTCTGCCGAAGCTGTTGTTGAATTAGAAACTACGGTTGCACTTGCTGGAATAATGCCTACTAAGCCTGTAAGCATAGCTAGAGTTGCACTTGCAACTGCTAATTTTTTAACTAATTTCTTCATTTGTAATAACCGTCCTTAATTTAAATTTTTTGTAACGTTACTACAAATATTTTACTATAATTCTTTTTTTTGTCAATATTTTATTTGTTAAAAAATTATTTTTATATAATATCACAAAATTGCCTATAAAAATCAAAGAAATAATATGAATTATTCCTATATTATACAATATATATTATATAAAGTCAATTAAAATTTCAACTTGTAATAATTTTTTATTTATGATATAATAGCATAGGAATTTGAAAAATCATATTTTATGGAGGTTTTGAGCTTGCCTGAAAAGAACTTGGATTTTTATATTGAAGCGAATAAAGAACTTATTGAGAATAGTGATAGTCCATGGTTGGCACATGTTCATAATTTTGGATGTCAATTGAATTTTTCAGATGGTGAAAAGATAAAAGGACTGTTATTGCAAATGGGATTTGGATTAACAGAACGTATAGATGATGCAAAAATAGTTATTTTCAATACTTGTGCGGTAAGAGAAACGGCAGAGGAAAAGGTATTTGGAAATATAGGTGTGTTAAAAAAAATTAAAGAAGATAAAAAAGATTTAATTATAGGTATATGTGGTTGTATGACGGAACAAGACCACGTTGTTAAAAGGATAAAAAAATCTTACCCTTGTGTAGATTTGATTTTTGGAACTACTGGTATTTCAAAATTTCCTAAACTTTTAAACAATGTTTTAAAAGGACATAAAAAAGTTTATGAAGTTGGAATAGAGGAAAAAGTAGAAGAGAATTTATATCAGGAAAGAGATAGCACTTTTAAGGCCTCAGTTCCTATAATGTATGGTTGTAATAATTTCTGTACATACTGTATAGTGCCGTATGTTAGAGGAAGAGAAAGAAGTAGGCCGTTAGAAAACATAATAAATGAAATTAATGATTTAGCTTTGAAAGGCTATAAAGAAATAATGCTTCTAGGTCAAAATGTAAATTCATATGGAAACGACTTGGAAAATAGTATTGGTTTTTCTGGGCTTTTAAAAGAAATAGATAAAATACAAGGCAATTTTATTATAAGGTTTATGTCATCTCATCCTAAAGATGTAGACGAGGAACTTATAGATACTATAATAAATAGTGATAAAATAGCAAAACATCTTCATTTTCCTGTTCAAAGTGGTAGCAACAGCATTTTAAAAGAAATGAATAGAAAATATACAGTTGAACAGTATGTTAAAATAGTTGATTACGCAAGAGAAAAAAAATCGGATTTTGCTTTTTCAACAGATATAATTGTAGGTTTTCCAAATGAAACAGAAGAGGATTTTGAAGCTACATTAAATCTCATTAAAAAAGTGAAATATGATAACATATATACATTTATTTATTCAAAAAGAAGCGGTACAAAAGCTGCTCTTATAGAAGATAAAACACCATACGAAGAAAAACAAAAAAGAATAAATAAACTTTTAAAAATTCAACGTGAGATAAGCACTGAAAATAATTCGAGATTTATAGGAAAAACATTAACAGTTCTTGTTGATGGTCCTAGTAAAAAAAATGATAATTATTATGTGGGAAAAAATAATGAGTTTATAATTGTTGAATTTAAATCTGATAATGACCTAACTGGAAAATTTGTTGAGGTTAAAATTAATGAAGCAAGAAATTGGGCAGTTTTAGGTGAATTAATATAATTTATGGAGGTTAAAAAAATGGATATTATTCAAGCTACAAGGGATTTGGGAAAATTAATACAACAAGACGAAAGATTTTCTGCTTATCATCAGGCAAAATTAAATAATGATAATGATGAAATGCTTCAAAAACTAATAGGGGATTTTAATATAAATCGTCTTGAATTAAATAATGAAATGTCAAAAGAAGACAAAGATGCAGAAAAACTAAAAGAATTAGATGAAAAAATCAAAAAAATGTACAATGAAATAATGCAAAATCCTAGCATGAAAGCTTTTGATAAAGCTAAAAATGATATGGATGAAATGTTATCACAAATAAACAACATCATTACAATGTGTGCAAATGGAGAAAACCCAGAAACATGTTCAGCAGCTTCTGATTGTGGTGGAAGTTGTTCTTCATGTAGTGGTTGCCATTAATATAAAATTAATCAATATGTTATTTGCTAGATAGCAGTATTGAATTTGCTGAAATTTCTGTATATCAATTTTGATTGTATACAGAAATTTGGTGTGCCCAGCATGGGCACACTCTAAAGGGTTAAAGTCCCTAATCTGCCCTAGTAGTGGGAAAGATATAGCT
>JAEXNS010000351.1 GCA_023439605.1 Bacillota bacterium
ATACGGAGAATGTAAAGCTGTTGCTTCATCAAAGGATAAAACCTTTTCTTATATTCCTGTACTTGATAAATCAACTTTTACACCTGATGCAGACTATTTTCACATTTGCCAAAACAACACTATTTACGGAACTAAATTCACTACATTACCTGAAGTAGGAAATGTCCCTCTAGTTTCAGATATGTCTTCTTGCATTTTATCTGAACCAGTAGATGTTTCTAAATATGGTTTAATATATGCTGGAGCACAAAAAAACATGGGACCTGCCGGATTAACTGTTGTTATTATAAGAGAAGACTTAATTGGGAATGCTAGAGACTACACTCCTACTATGTTTGACTATAAAATTCATGCTGAAAATGGTTCAATGTACAATACTCCTCCTACATATGGAATATACATATTAAAATTAGTTCTAGAATGGATTGAAGAAATGGGTGGCTTAACAGCAATGAAAGCCCATAATGAAAAGAAAGCTGCTATTTTGTATGATTTCTTAGATTCTTCAAAAATGTTTAGTGCTACTGTTGAAGGGGATGATCGTTCACTAATGAATGTACCTTTTGTAACAGGAAACGACGAATTAGACTCAAAATTTGTAAGCGAAGCTAAAAAAGAAGGCTTTATTAATCTAAAGGGACATCGTTCTGTTGGAGGTATGCGTGCTTCCATTTATAATGCAATGCCAATAGAAGGTGTACAAAAACTTGTTGATTTTATGAAAAATTTTGAAGAACAAAATGCTTAGGAGGCTTATTTAAAATGTACAAAATACAAACCTTAAATAAAATATCAAGTATAGGTACTGATATTTTTGATACAAACAAATATCAACTTGCAGATAAGATTGATTCTCCAGATGCTATTATGGTGCGTTCGGCTTCCATGCATGATATGCAATTTGACGAAAATTTATTGGCAATTGCAAGAGCTGGAGCTGGAGTAAATAACATTCCCGTAGATGCTTGTTCAGATCAGGGAATATGTGTATTTAACACTCCTGGTGCAAATGCAAATGCAGTAAAAGAATTAGTTATCGCTGGATTGCTTTTGTCATCTAGAAAAATCGTAGACGCTATAAATTGGGTTCCTTCGCTAAAAAACGAAGGCGATCAAGTTGGTAAATTAGTTGAAAAAGGCAAATCAGATTTTACTGGTCCTGAAATAAAAGGTAAAACACTTGGAATTATAGGTTTAGGTGCAATTGGTGTATTAGTTGCAAATGCAGCTATATCGTTAGGAATGGAAGTTATAGGTGCAGATCCATTTCTTTCTGTTGGCACTGCTCTTAAACTATCCCGCCGTGTAACTGTTGTTGGTTCAGTTAAAGAAGTATACGAAAAAAGTGACTATATAACACTTCACATGCCATATAACGCTGAAACAAAAGGTTGTATAAACTCTGAAACTATATCATCAATGAAAGATGGAGTTAGAATATTGAACTTTGCTAGAGGAGAACTTGTAGATGATTCCTCTATAATCAAAGCAATAGAAAGTGGAAAAGTTTCCTCTTATGTAACTGATTTTCCAAATGCAAATACTATAAATGTTCCTGGTATTATTACAATTCCTCATTTAGGTGCTTCTACCCCTGAAAGCGAAGATAACTGTGCTGTTATGGCCGCAGAGGAACTAATTAAATATATAGAAACAGGAAATATTTTAAATAGCGTTAATCTTCCAGATGCAGAAATGGATGCAGTTGGAACAAAGATTTGTATTATACATAAAAATGTTCCTGAAGTGATTTCAAAAATCACCACTATAATAGGCAATAGCAAATTAAACATTGAAAACATGATTAACAAGAGCAAGAAAAATTATGCTTATACTATGATTGATACAACCGGCGATGAAGTTAGTGATAAAATCATAGAGGACATAAAAGCAAATAAAGATATTATTAAAATAAGAATAATAAAATAATATTTAATATTTTAAATTTATATAAAGAAAAACCACCTTTTTTAAGGTGGTTTTATTTTTCGATAGCTTTTACAAATATATATATTTTCTCTACGCCTATATTATAACAGGAATAAAATTAAAGTCAATATATTTTTATTAAATAACATAAATTTTCATATGATAGAACAAATAATCACTGTAAATTTTCATACTATTAGTAAATTATATATAATCTATTTCGGACCTAAGATTACTTTATCACCCAATGAATATTGCTTAAGAACAGCAACATCTGCAATGTCAATTTTTCCATCTCCACTTACATCTGATTTTAATATTTCCTTTTCTGTAAGATAAATATCCTTGATCATATATTGACATAATTTCACCAAATCAGATAAAGTTACTTTCAAATCATTGTCTAGATCCCCATATATAATTTTATCACTTGAAATTGTAGTTTCAATTGGCTCTTCATTTTTTATAGGATATGTGCTAAAATTGGGAAGTTCATCTAGTGTTATACAATAATCACTTTGATAGATTTTTATTAACTCTTCTTTAGGATTTATTTGCTGACTTGTCAAATAATTATTATACCATGGACAAAACCACAACCATGCTGCACCATCATTCAACAAATTGTCTAAGGATGGAATAGAGTCATTTTCAGACATTGTAACCATCTTCTTGCCGCCTGTACTTGCCACTAAATTATAAAAAGTTGATGAGATTGACGATAAGTTTGGAAGACCGTCCACAGCATTATATTTATCATATCCTATAATGTCAACATAGTCATCTCCTGGATACCAATCAGGTGATGTTGGAAACGTATATCCAGTCCAAACCCAAATTAAATTATCCAATCCATATACATTTGTTAACTGATCATATAACAAATAATATAGCTCCTTACATGCTTCCGGACCTTCAGCCCCCCACCAAAACCATGCACCTTCGGCTTCATGTAGAGGTCTAAATAAAATAGGAACATTTGCATCTTCAACAATTTGTAATTTTTCCGCCAAGATTTTTATATCCGCCATTATTATCTTATTTTCATCTGTACCTTTTTGTAAAGCTTTTTTTATACTAAAAGTTGTTCCGTCTGGATATGCATCTGATTTATAATAAAACTTTGTGTCACCCTTATCGTTTGGAACAGCCCAATGATAACATAAAGTGGATATACCGCCTACTTTACTTCCCCATTCTGCTATTCTTTGTGCTGCCCTATCATCCCAAGTTGATGATGAATTATAGAATAAAAAATCAAATCCTCTTACCGCAACTTGCTCGCCTGTAGTTTCCAATATATACTCAAACTCAGATTCATTATCAACTAATTCACTATCAGAGTAATTATAATTATGTGAACCACAATATTCCTGTTGGCCAGCTAAAATTTTTTTCCCATATATATCACAAAGGTAATTGTATAATCTTTTTGTTATATCACTGGCATTTTCATTCACCAATTGTCTTGTTGGATTTAAATTTATAATGCTAGGATCTGCTTCTTTTACAACTAAATAATCTAACAATGTATAACCCCAATATGCCTTTATTTGTACTGTGTTTTCACCTTTTTTTAACTTAACATATCCCGCTGACATTTCCTCAAATTTTTCACAATAAAGAAAACTTACCTCCCCTTGATTTACACCATTTATATTTAAGTATTGAACTTTTTTTCTTGCATCAAATGGTTCGCAATATCTTACCAATAGTTCGTATAGCCCTTCTTTTTCAACATTTACGGTTAAAGTAACTGAGCTTCCCTTTTCTTTTATATAACCGAAACCTGTTCCAGACCAATCAGAAATATCACAAGGATTACCACTAACACCCTCATCTATTACTGTCCAATTTTCGGATTTACAGTTATCAAATGCACCATCTTCAAATTCATATTTTAAATCTGTAGATGCCAAAACATTTAAATCTTGATCTAAAATCATACTTGAAGAAACTCCAAAAATCATGCTGGATGCTAAAAAAACTCCTATAAGTTTTTTTAATTTTAATTTATTCAAATTAAAAACCTCCTTAAAATAATTAAACGTTCTGTTTATGTTATAAGTATCTTGAATAATTATATCATATATTTATGTTGATTTCAATATATTTATCTTGAAAAACAGTTGTTTTTACTAAATTTTAAATTATACCATTTTAAAATTATATTAGTATTGTTTAATTAAATTTTTCTACATTTAAGCAGATTGAATATTATAAATAAATTATTTTTAAATTTAAATTTATTTTTTTAATTATTTTTAAAAATCACTTTGAAAAACAATCATTTAGATAGTTAAAAAAATATTTATTTTACTATTGCAAAACCTACAAAATAGGTATATAATTAATATATACAAGGAAGTTATTTTTCGTTACTATTCAGCCATATGTATAGGGCCGAGATGTTTTACCGAAGGTCCAGGGCGAACGGAAAGCCCGGTCGACTCCGCAGAGTCGAAACC
>JAEXNS010000364.1 GCA_023439605.1 Bacillota bacterium
TGTGTACACCATTCCGTTGCATACTATAGCTTGTGAATAAGGTCCTATGGCCTCAGGTGCTTTATTTGTATAAATTTTCTCCATATTAACTTCAACTCCTTTATGGCATTATTTTGAATCCAGCTTCATTTAAGCTTCTTTTAATATTTTCAATTTGTTCATAATTTCTAGTTTCAATCATAGTTCTTAAAAAGCAACCAGATATATCGCCTTCATTTGCTCTCTCATGATGAATAGAAATAATATTTCCACCAAATTTTGAAATAATAGTAGATACAAGCTGTAACTGACCTGGTTTATCTATTAGCTCTATATTAAGCAAGCATGAACGTCCCGCTTGCATTAATCCTCTTTTTATAACTCTAGATAAAATAGTCACATCTATGTTACCACCTGAAACAAGACAAATAACTTTTTCACCTTTTTTCATAGGTATTTTATCAAATAAAACTGCTGCTACACTCACAGCTCCTGCACCTTCTGAAATAAGCTTTTGATTTTCTATCAAATGTAAAATTGCTGCTGAAATTTCATCTTCATTTACAGTAACAACTTGATCAACATAACGACAACATAAATCAAACGTTAAATCACCAGGCTCTATTACCGCTATTCCATCTGCTATTGTGCATACATTTGATAATTTTTTTATTTGATTATCATTTATAGAATTAAACATACTAGCAGCACCTAAGGCCTGAACTCCATAAATTTTGATGTTTGGATTTAAAGTTTTTACAGCATACGCAAGACCTGAAATCAATCCTCCGCCACCAACTGGAACCACTATAGCATCTGCATCTGGAAGCTGTTCCAAGAGTTCTAACCCAATAGTACCTTGTCCAGCCATAACATTTACATCGTTAAAAGGATGAACAAAAGTGTATCCTTTTTCCTCTTTTAATTCTAAAGCCTTTGCGTAAGCATCATCATATACACCTTCAACCAAGCATATTTCAGCTCCATACGATTTTGTAGCCTCAATTTTTGATATAGGTGCACCATCAGGCAAGCAGATAACCGCCTTGACATTATTTTTCTTAGCTGCCAACGCAACACCTTGAGCATGATTACCTGCAGAACAAGCAACTACTCCTTTAGCCTTTTCTTCATCTGTTAGTTGTGAAAGTTTATAGTATGCCCCTCTAACCTTAAAGGAACCTGTAATTTGAAGATTTTCAGGTTTTAAAAAAACTTCATAATCCTTTCCCATATCTGGAGCATATATTAAATTTGTTTGCCTAACTACAGATTTCAATACATAATTTGCATGATAAATTTTATCTAATGTTAACAAATTAAAGCCTCCAATTTTATTGAATTTTATATCCAATTCCTCTAACTGTTTGTATCATATCAATACATCCACTACTTTCTAGTTTTTGTCTCAATGTTTTAATATGCATATCAACAGTTCTTGTTTCACCTTGATAATTAAATCCCCATATTTTCTCAAGGATATCACTTCTACTTACAACTAAATCTTTATTTTTTAATAAATACACTAGTAAATCAAATTCTTTTAAAGTCAAATAAATTTCACTTTCTTTATATAAAACCATTCTTTTCTGTGTATCAACACTTAGGTCATTTAAAACAAAAATAGAATCACTAATCTCTTCATTTTTATTTACACGCCTTAAAACCGCTTTAACTCTTGATAAAAATTCCATTATACCAAAAGGTTTTGTTATATAGTCGTCGGCTCCAGTTTCTAAAGCAACAACTTTATCTATTTCTGCTGTTTTTGCGGTAAGCATAATAATTGGAATTTTACTATATGCTGTATTTTCCTTTAATTTTTTTAAAATGGATATACCACTTTCATCTGGTAACATTATATCCAAAATAATCAATTCTGGAAGTTCTTTTTGAATTTGATTAAAAAATTGTTTTGCAGTGCCAAAACCAATTGGTTCATATCCTCCAGATTTTAAAGCACAACTAACTAATTCTCTTATTCCCTCATCATCCTCAACGCAATATACTAACTTCATTTTAATCCCCCTATTATTTTACTTGAATATAATTTGGTAAAGCATATTTATTGGAGAATTGTTTGTATTTATCACCATAAATTTCACCTGAATTTTTTAGGTTATCAATATATTTGTGAGTATTAAAGTTATCATCACTTATTTGAATTATATATAGAGCAACATTTGAACAATGATCTGAAACCCTTTCTAAATTAGTTAAGAAATCACTAAAAACAAACCCTAATTCAATTGTACACTTTTCATTTTGTAATCTAAGTATATGTCGACGTTTTAATTCCATTCTTAATTCATCTATAATTTCTTCAAGTGGTTCAACAGTCCTTGCAATTTCTGTGCTATTTTTTTCAAAAGCATCTATTGTAATATCTAAAACTTCATTTAAAGCTTTAATCATTATTTCAAGTTCAGATTGTGCAACACTAGAAAAAGTAAGACTTTTTTCCTTTTTTTCTTTTGCTACATTCAAAATATTTACAGCATGGTCAGCTATTCTTTCAAAATCACCTATTGCATGCAGTAATCTAGAAACAGCTTTACTATCTTCATTTGTAAGGCTTCTACTACTTAATTTAACTAGATAAGTTCCTAGTTTATCTTCGTATATATCAACTATATTTTCTCTTTCTAAGATATCATTTGCAATTTTTTCATCATAATTTTCTGTTAGTCCAATAGCCATTTCAATTGCTTCTTTTGATATTTTAGCCATTTTTATTGTATGATTACGACAATTTTCTATTGCAATAGCTGGTGTATTAAGTAAACGTTCATCAAGTATATTTATTTCTTCTTTCACACCTGTATCTTTAACTACGGCATATGCTATTTTTTCTAGTAACTTAGAAAAAGGAAGTAACACAAGAGTAGTTGTTAAGTTAAAAATAGTATGCACAATAGCGATTTTCACACTATCTACCGTATCATCTAAAAATTTAAAATGAATTATGGTGTTTAAAGTATAAAAAACCGTCAAAAACAACACTGTTCCTATAATATTAAAAAACAAATGTACTACAGCTACTCTTTTAGCATTTTTATTTGCACCTATACTTGAAATAATAGCAGTTACACATGTTCCTATATTTTGTCCAAGAATTATAGGTAAAGCAGCCCCAAACCTTACGCTTCCAGTTTGTGATAAAGCCTGTAATATACCAACAGAAGCTGATGATGATTGAATTATAGCTGTTACTAAAGTACCAACTAAAACACCTAAAATAGGATTCGTAAATTTTAAGAATATCGCTTGAAATTCTGGAACATCTTTTAACGGCTTTACAGCACTACTCATAGTCTCCATACCAAACATTAAAATAGCAAAACCAATTAAAATAATGCCAATGTCCTTCTTCTTAGAATTTCTTAAAAACATAACCAATACAACACCTATCATTGCTAATATTGGTGAAAAAGATGTTGGTTTAAGTAGTTTTACCCAAAAACTATCACCTTCTATACCTGACAAGCTCAAAATCCATGCTGTAGCAGTCGTTCCTATATTTGCTCCCATTATCACTGAAATAACCTGCGTAAGTTTCATAATACCCGAGTTAACAAAACCAACGAGCATTACTGTTGTTGCTGATGAGGATTGTATTAAAGCTGTTACGGTTAATCCCACCATTAATCCTTTTATAGGGCTTGATGTTAGTTTTTCTAGTATTTTTTCCAGCTTACCTCCTGCTAATTTCTCAAGACCTTCGCCCATTAGGTTCATTCCATATAGAAAAAGTGCCAAACCTCCAACTAGAGTAAAAACTGCGAAAATATCCATACTAATTCTCCTTTAAATAATTTGAATTTAAATATTTGAATATAATAAAATAATCACAATCTTATTTTATTATAACACATAATATATCTTTTATAAAGTATAAATTTCAATAACTATAATTTTTCATTTGTTTTGTTAACATTTAGCCACTAAAGGTAAAGTTTGCTGTTTTGCAAAGGTTTCGACTCTGCGGAGTCGACCGGGCTTTCCGGTCGCCCTGGACCTTCGGTAAAATGTCTCCACCCTATATATGGCTGAATAATAAATTTATTTTGTTACTATTAGACTCTAAATGTAATGTTTACGATTTTGTAAGAGTTTAGACTCTGAGGAGTCTACTAGGCTTTCCAGTCGCCCTGGAGCTTCGGTAAAACATCTCTCCCCTTACATATGGCTCCTGTTTTAACTATCGCCTATCGCTTTCGGTAATACTATCATAATTTTTGTCCCCACCCCTAATTTACTTTCTAACTTTATGTTGCCGTTATGATATGCAACTATGTGTTTAACTATTGACAATCCTAATCCAGTACCCCCTATCAATTTAGAATGACTTTTATCTGCACGATAAAAGCGTTCAAAAATTCTACTTCTATCTTCTTCTTCTATACCTATACCAGTGTCCTCAACAATTATATTTACGTTTTTTTCATCTTCATATATGTTAAGGAATATTTCACCGTTAGGTTTATTATATTTTATAGAATTATCAATCAAATTAATTAAAAGTTCTTGAAGATACTTTTCATTTGCCTTAATAATTATATCTTGGATCTGTGTTTTTATAGTGACATTTTTCTTTTCTGCCACGCTACTTAATATTTCCATAACGCTGTTTGTAATGTCAACAATCTTAAATGTTTCAAAAATATAATTCTTTTTTTCTTCAAGTTCTGAAATACGCATAATATCATTTATTAAAAATAAAAGTCTTTCACTTTCTCTTTTTATCATAGAACCATACTTAATAACATCTTTTTTATCATTTATCATTCCTGCCTCAAACATTTCTCCAAAACCTTTTATTGTAGTAAGTGGTGTTTTTAGTTCATGTGAAACATTTGCAGAAAATTCTCTTCTAATATTTTCGGATTTTATATGTTCGGTTACATCAACAAAGATCAATATATATCCAAATTCATTTGCAAATTTTAACTTATTTAAATAAACTCTTATTAGTCTATCATTTTGTTCAATTAGTAACTGTGAATTGCTATTTTCGCCTATATTTTTAAGTGCTTCTAAAAGCTGAATGTTTCTAGTTAACTCCATCAAATCCTTTTCCTCATCAAATGTGAAGTTTTCATTAAACATAGAAATTACACTTTTATTTGCTAGTAATATTTTGTAATCCTTATCAATAATCAACATACCTTCAAGCATATTATTTGTTATTATATTTATTGTATCTTTTTCCTTTTTTATTTTCATTATGTATTTTTTTATCTTTAAAGAAAGATTCTCCATAGCAACAGCAATTGGAACAAGTTCATCATAATCCTCAACAACTTTTGTAAGTTCGTTTGAACTGTCATTTAACAAATCCAAATTCTTTACTAATTCTTTTATTGGTTTCATCAACTTGTTTGACAACTTCATTGAAAAAAACAAAGTAATTAAAAGAATAAAAATATTTACCGTTAAAATAATAGGTATTACTCCAACAAAAACAGAAAAAATGCTATTTACTTTTCTTGAAAATCTATAAATTTCATTATTTTTCTTAACTGCATAATAATATGAATTATATCCTATAGATTCTGAATGTCTTATAGATTCACCACTATTATTTTTTATAGCTTCGATAACTTCTTCTCTATTTGCATGATTACTAAGTTCAGATGCTTCCCTATAATTATCATAAACAACTTCCCCATTTTCTAGTATAATAGTCAACCTAACATCATAGTTTATATTTTCTTTTAACTTTGAATTTAATTCTTCATAAGTATAATTTTGATCCATTACTATATTCACTATATTTTTTAGCTGAACTATAGCTTCATTTTTATAAAATAAATACAGCAAATATGTTATAATAAGCGAAAATACAATTAGAGTTGACGTTACTATAATAGCAGTCATCTTAAAAATTTTATTTTTCATAATATACCTTTCAAAAAATAAATATTTATATTCTTATGACAATTAAATTATTATTTTCAAAAAAACAGTAAGTAACTTTACGTGTCGCCACTTATTTCTAATTGAAATTATTAAAAACAAGTACATATTTTTATTTTACAATTACTTTACATTGATTTTACAAATAAACATTGATTTTTTTATAATTACATAAAATTTCAAAATTTATTACAAATTTATTATAAAAATTTTACTTAAAATAAGCAAATCATTTTCATTATAACATAATAAAAATAAAAAATAAATAGTATTTTTATATTTTTTTGTTTTGTAAAATTTTCAAGTTGGTATAAATAAAAAAGCACTCACATTACTGCTAAGGGCTTTTTTTATAAACGTTTGTTTATTTCAATTTTGAAACTATTAGTTTATTTTCAGATTTTGAATATAAATTTTAAATCTTCTCATTTATAGTTCTTTATAAAGTATTATCTCACTAATTTTTTTGTTTTTTTAAATACAAACATACAATTTATTACCCTTTACAATTTTTTATTTTTATGATATATTTAAATACGGACTTAGAAAGACATTAAAACATTTGGAGGAACATTTATAATTATGAATTGGATAGAAATTAATATATATACTTCAACAGAAGCCATTGATTTAATATGTGGAAATTTGTTAGATATCGGAATAAAGGGTGCTGTAATAAAGGACTCTGCTGACTTTAATGAGTTTTTAGAAAACAAAGATGGTAAATGGGATTATTTAGATGAAGATTTAATGAAACTTTCGGACTGTGAGACTTGTATAACAGTTTATGTACCTGAAAATTCACAGGGCAATGAAATGCTAATTGCTCTTAAAGCTATGTTAAAAGAGCTTTCCGTACAAGATTTAGATAAAAAATTTGGTCGTTTGGAAATAGAACTTCAAAATGTATGTGAAGAGGACTGGGCAAATAACTGGAAGCAGTATTTCAAACCTTTGCATATTGGTGAAAATCTAATTGTCAAACCTAGTTGGGAAAGTTTAAACGAAGATATATCAAAAAAAATTATTTTAGAAATAGACCCTGCTTCTAGCTTTGGTAGTGGCCAACATCATACTACTAAATTATGTTTAGAAATACTTGAAAAAAATATAAATAAAGATGATAAAGTTCTTGATATAGGTTGTGGTAGCGGAATTTTATCAATTGCATCTATTTTATTAGGTGCAAAAAGCTGCACTGCAATAGATATCGAGGAGAATTCTGTTAAAACAGCTATTGAAAACGCCTTAAAAAATAACATAGATAGAGAAAAATATACTGCTTATTATGGAAATATATTAAGCGATAATGAATTAGTATCTAAAATAGACACTGATTTTGATATGATAACTGCAAATATTGTTTCGGACGTTTTAATAGCTATGAACAGTCTGTTTAAAAATTTCCTAAAAGAAAATGGCATACTTATTGTTTCTGGAATTATTTCTGAGAGAAAAGACGAAGTTATTTCTCATTTATCAATAAATTTTGACCTTACAGAAACTTTTGAAGAAGAAGATTGGGTTGCTTTAAAATTCATAAAAAAATAAAAAAATTAGAGGTGAATCTGTAAATAGGAGTTGTTTTCAGCTCCTGTTTTTATAAATTATGGCTAAATCAAAACACTATGGTAATGAAAGCATTACAATGTTAAAAGGTCCTGATAAAGTTAGAAAAAGACCAGGAGTAATATTTGGTTCAGATGGTATAGAAGGTTGTGAACATTCTATATTTGAAATAATATCAAATTCTATTGACGAAGCACGCTCAGGACATGGAGATAAAATAATAGTAACAAAATATAAAGATGGCACTGTAGAAGTTGAAGATTTTGGACGAGGCTGTCCAGTAGATTTTAACTCAAAAGAAGATAGATATAACTGGGAACTAGTTTATTGCGAATTATACGCTGGTGGAAAGTATGATTCGCATTCTACAACATATGAATACTCTTTAGGCTTAAATGGTCTTGGTTTGTGTGCCACTCAATTTGCTTCTGAATTTATGGATGTTGAGGTAAATAGGGATGGTTTTACATACACTCTACATTTTGAAAAAGGTGAAAATGTAGGTGGTTTAACAAAAAAAGAAACCAAAAGCTAAAAAACTGGTACTAAAACAAAGTGGAAACCAGACTTAGAAGTATTTACAGAAATAAATGTTAATGATGAATACTTTAGAGATATTTTAAAAAGGCAAGCAATAGTAAATCCAAACTTGTTATTTATCTTTAAATCAGAGGTTGATTCCGGTAAATTTATAGAAGAAAGATTTGTATACGAAAATGGTATAACTGATTATGTAAACGAAATAGCAAGTAACCAAAACTTAACTTCATTTCAATTTTGGCAATGTGATAAAGTAGGAAGAGACAGACCTGATAAAAGCGATTACAAGCTAAAATTATCAGTTGCATTAACTTTTTCAAATAAAACCAAGAAAATTGAATACTATCATAATTCAAGTTTTCTTGAACATGGTGGTTCACCTGAAAAAGCCGTTAAACAAGCTTTTGTTTCACAAATAGATTCTTATTTAAAACAAAATAACAAATACTTGAAAAATGAAAGCAAAATAAATTTTGTTGATATAGAAGAGTGTTTAATTTTAATTTCATCTTCTTTTTCAACACAAACTTCCTATGAAAATCAAACAAAAAAAGCAATTACAAATAAGTTTATATATGAAGCTATGACAGAATTTCTAAAGCATCAACTTGAAGTTTACTTTATAGAAAATCCTGATGAAGCGACTAAAATATGTGAACAAATAATAATAAATAAAAGAAGTCGTGAAAACGCAGAAAAAACCAGATTAAATATCAAAAAAAAGCTTGCTGGAAATATAGATTTATCAAATATGGTTCAAAAGTTTGTTGACTGTAGAACAAAAGATATAACTAGACGTGAACTATATATAGTTGAAGGAGATTCTGCTTTAGGTGCCGTTAAACTTGCTCGTGAAGCCGAATTCCAAGCCATAATTCCTGTAAGAGGTAAGATTTTAAACTGTCTAAAAGCTGATTATGATAAAATATTTAAAAACGAAATTATTACAGACATAATAAAAGTTTTGGGTTGCGGAGTAGAAGTAAAGTCCAAATCAAACAAAGACTTGTCCTACTTTAACCTGGAAAATTTAAAGTGGAATAAAATAATTATTTGTACTGATGCAGATGTAGACGGATTTCAAATAAGAACCTTAATTCTCACCATGCTGTATAGACTTGTGCCTACTTTAATAGATAATGATTATGTTTATATTGCAGAATCACCACTTTTTGAAATAAATACAAAAGATCAAACATATTTTGCATATACCGAAAGAGAAAAAACAAATATACTAAAAAAACTAGGTACTCAAAAATATACTTTACAACGTTCAAAAGGTTTGGGTGAAAATGAACCTGAAATGATGTCTTTAACAACTATGAATCCTGATACTAGAAGACTTATAAAAGTAACTGGTGATACTGTAGAGTCAACTGCATATATGTTTGATATGCTTTTAGGTGATAATCTACAAGGTAGAAAAGATTATATTTCTGAATATGGCGGCAATTATCTTGACATGGCCGATATTTCTTAGTCAAAAGGAAGGTAAAAATGGCAAAAAAAAACAACAAGGAAATAAAAAACAAAACCAATATACCAAAAGCATACATTGAAGGTGCAGGAATTGTAGTTAATGAAAAGATAACTGAAACTTTAGAAAAAAACTACATGCCTTATGCAATGAGTGTAATTGTTTCGAGAGCATTACCAGAAATAGACGGATTCAAGCCATCTCATCGAAAACTTTTATATACAATGTATAAAATGGGGTTACTTACAGGTTCAAGAACAAAATCTGCAAATGTAGTAGGTCAAACTATGAGATTGAACCCTCATGGAGATGGTGCTATTTATGAAACCTTAGTTAGATTATCACGAGGGAATGGAACTTTATTGCATTCTTATATAGATTCAAAAGGTAACTTTGGTAAATCATATTCCCGTGATATGGCATATGCTGCTTCTAGATATACTGAGGTTAAACTTGACGCTATATGCAATGAATTATTTAAGGATATAGATAAAAATACTGTAGACTTCATTCCAAATTATGATAATTCAACTACTGAACCAACTCTTTTACCAGCTTCTTTCCCATCTATTTTAATTAATTCAAACGTAGGAATTGCCGTTTCTATGGCAAGTACTGTATGCCCTTTTAATTTGGCAGAAGTTTGTGAAACATGTATAGCTTTAATTAAAAATCCAAATCACGATATTTTGAGCACTCTCAAATCGCCTGACTTCCCTACTGGTGGATTTATTTTATATGATGAGGATGAAACAAAGAAAATTTATGAAACTGGTAGAGGTTCTATAAAAATTCGTTCTAAATATAGTTATGATGCTTTAGCAAATTGTATTGAAGTAACAGAAATACCATATGGAACTACAATAGAAGCCATCATAGATAAAATTATAGATTTAATAAAAAACGGTAAAATAAGAGAGATTTCTTATTTACGTGACGAAACTGATTTAAGTGGATTAAAAATTGCCATAGACTTAAAAAGAGGAATTGACCCTGATAAATTAATGCAGAAATTATACAGAATGACTCCATTACAGGACAATTATTCTTGTAATTTCAACATATTAATAAATGGTAATCCACGTGTAATGGGTGTACGTGAAATATTAACTGAATGGACTAAATTTAGAGAAGACTGTGTCAGAAGAAGAGTAATTTTTGAATTAAATAAAAAAAGTGAAAAATTACATTTGTTAAAAGCTTTGCAAAAAATTCTACTCGATATAGATAAAGCTATAAAAATAGTAAGGGAAACTGAAGAGGAAAATGAAGTAGTTTCAAACTTAATGATTGGTTTTGGCATTGATACTATTCAGGCTGAATATGTTGCGGAAATCAAACTACGACATCTAAACCGAGAATATATATTAAACAGAACTAAAGAAATCAGCGAACTTGAAAATCAAATAAAGGAAATGCAAGAAACACTTGAAGACCGTAAAAAAATATTGAAAATAATAATTGATGAACTTAAAAACGTCATAAAAAAATATCAAAAACCTAGACAAAGTGTTCTTATGTATCCTGCAGAAGTAGAAGAATATATAGAAGAAGACGAAACTCCTGATTATAACGCCACTATCTTTCTCTCAAATAGCGGATATTTCAAAAAAATAATTCCTCAATCTTTAAGAATGAACAGTGAACAAAAACTTAAAGAAGGAGATTATATAACTACTCAAATTGAAATTTCAAATAAATATGATATTATATTTTTCAGTGACAAATATCAAGTTTATAAAACTAAAGCAAGTGCTTTTGATGATTCAAAATCAAGTGTACTTGGTGAATACATTCCTGCAAAACTTGAATTTGATGAAAATGAATTTGTTTTTAGTATGTTTGCAACAAAAGATTATTCTGGTTATTTACTTTTTATATATGAAAACGGTAAAATAGCTAAAATCCCACTATCTTCATATCAAACAAAAACCAACAGAAAAAAACTTACCAATGCATATTCTGACAAATTCCCACTTATCAAAATAATATTTATTGAAGAGGATTGTGACATTTTAATTCGTTCTTCAAATGGGCGTGCTTTAATATTTAACACAGAATTGATAAACCCTAAAACCACACGAGATAGTATAGGTGTTCAAGTATTAAACTTAAAAGCAAAAGCTACAGTAGAAAGTGCAGAAATGGATATATCTGATATGGAACCCGACCTATACAGCAAATTTAAAGTTAAAACTATACCTGCCTCTGGTTCTATTTCCAAATCACTTCCCCCTTCAAATCAATTAAGTCTATTATAAAATCAAATATATAAATTCGTTATTATTCATTCTTTAATGGTAAAGTTTGCGATTTTACAGGAGTTTCGACTCTTCGGAGTCGATCGGGCTTTCCGGTCGCCCTGGACCTTCGGTTAAACATCTTTGCATTATATATAGCTGAATAGTAACATAAATTCTGCATTAAATCTTCTTATGAAGTTATAATGCAGTTTTTTCATTAATTATTTTTAAAACTTATTGACAATACTAATTTATAATGATATTATATTTATAGTTGAATTTTCAACAGTTGAATTTTCAATTAATATAGGAGGTAAAAATGAATTTTCATATAATAAACATGTTACTTAAATATGCAAAAAACTACGGCCATAGTAAAATACACAAATCTGGGGTGAATGATACTGAGCATAAAATATGTGCTTTACTATATTTTCACAATAGTTTATCACAAGATATGGTATCAAGTATGCTTTTACTCGATAAAACCACTGTTGCAAAGGCACTTTTAGCTCTTGAAAAACGTGAACTAATTACACGTGAACAAAACCCTAATAATAGACGTAAAAATATTTTAAACATTACAAATCTAGGCAAGGAAACTATTTCGGATATAGTTTCTATATATGATGAATGGCTTGAAAAAGTTGAGTCTTGTCTTTCCATTAATGAAAAAGAACAATTCCATACTTTGTGCAATAAATTACTAGATAACGCCAAACAAATTGAAAAGGATGAATTAAAAAATGAACTCCACTAAGCAAATCGAACTTATGAGTAATACCCCTGTTACAAAGGCAATACTTAAAATGTCTATACCTGTTGTTTTAGGAATGATGGTTCAAGTATTTTACAACCTTGTAGACACTTTTTTCATTGGAAAAATGAATGATGAAAATCAACTTGCAGCCGCAAATATTACAACCCCAATATTTATGCTTATGATGGCAATAGCGACTATAGTTAGTACTGGTGCTGCATCATATATTTCGAGATGTCTAGGAAATAAGGATAATAAGTCAGCCAACAAAACATTATCTACAGGAATTTCTATTTGCATAATTCTTTCTTTTATTATCATGTTGATCGGGCTTATATTGAACAAAAAAATTATTGTTGTTTTAGGTGCAACTGAATCAGTATATCCTTATGCACTTCAATATACAACTGTTATGCTTATGGGAGCATTACCAGTTATGCTTAATTATACCTTTGGCCAACTTTTAAGAAGTGAAGGTACTGTTATGCCATCTATTATTGGAATGATGATAGGAACTGTTGTAAATATTATTTTCGATCCTATCTTTATATTTCTATTTGATATGGGTATTAAAGGTGCTGCAATTGCCACCGTTCTTGGAAATCTAGCATCTGTTTTATATTATATGTATTATTATTTATCTGGAAAAACTCTTGTAAAATTGAATTTTAAATACATATCTGCTGAAAAAAGAATTTTGTTACAAACTTTTTCAATTGGAATTCCTGCTGCTCTTAGTCAATTTTTAATGAGTGGTGCAATGATTACATGCAATAATCTTGCAAAGCACTATGGAGAAAATGCTGTTGCTGGTATGGGCATAGCAACTAAACTAATTTATATAGGTACATTTATTTTTATGGGTTTTGCAGCAGGATGTCAGCCACTTGTTGGATATAATTATGGTGCAAAAAATTATCAACGAATTAAATCAATAATTAAAAGTGGAATTATAATCACTGAAAGTATAGGCATCTTTTTAATAATTATTTTTGGATTATTAAACCCCACCCTTATCGGCATTTTTACACCTTTAAATGAGGTCATTAATGAAGGTACAAAAGTACTTAGCATTTATATGTTTTCCTTTATAATTATTGGTCCACAAATGATAATTTCTACAACAATACAAGCCTTCGGTAAGGCTAAAGAGTCTTTAATTCTATCTGTTGCACGTCAAGGTTTATTTTACATTCCTCTATTATTTTTATTAAACAAAAATTTTTCTTTCAAAGGTTTACTCTTTGCACAACCTATTGCAGATGCAATGACTCTTACACTTGGTTGCATATTATTAATTAACCTTATTTTATCATTTAATAAAGAAAAAAAAAAGTTAATAAAATTATAAATTTATCCATAATAAAAAGCAGTAATTCAAAAAGGAGTTTACTGCTTTTTTTATTTTTATGTTTTTCTACTTATAATAGGTAAATGGTCAGGCATATGACAC
>JAEXNS010000017.1 GCA_023439605.1 Bacillota bacterium
CCTTGAACTAATCCGCCGGTATCACCTGAATTTGCATTGAAACACCAAAATGTATGATGTAATTTATTTTCTATAATTAATTGACGGCAATACGTCATCCATTTTAAATTTGGTTCTTTCATAAATCCGCCCCATTCTCCAATTAAAAGTGGAGCTATTTTTTTGTCATGGATATAAAACCAGTTATCATACCAGCAATCTTTCATAAGTGAATCAAAAGTATAATCTTTTTTAAACCAAGGCTGTTCATATACTGTAGGGCCGTAGTCATGAGGTGAATAAACAAGTTTATCTTGATATTTTCCTAGATCTACAGGATTATCCCCAACTCCACGAAGATTTCCACCCCACCAATTAAAAAAGTAATCATCTTCATTTTTAGAAGTAAAATTTTCATTTTTCTTTATATCTTTTGGATATATTTCTATACCTTCTATCATGATTAAAACATTTGGGTTTTTGTCCAAAACTGCTTTTCCAGCTTTTTCGGCAATGTATTTCCAGTTGTCTGCATCTTTTGAATTATCCCATTTTGCACGAGGAGTTTCATGCTGTTTACCATGAGGTTCATTTTTCAAATCATAAGCAATGATAGTATCATCATCATTATATCTTTCAGCCATCCATTCAAGTGCACGTATGTAGTCATCTTCAGTTATGGCTCCATCAGTCCATAGCGGTTTCATATGTCCCATTGAATCTGTTAACGCACAATGAAAATCAATCATTATTTTAATTCCATTTGCTCGACATTGGCCTACAACATAATCAAAAATTTCAAGACTGTTCATACCTACTAAATAATGATTTGTAGCATTGTTAAAGTTTGCATCAGGAATATTCCCGTCCTCCCAGTTGTTAACTAGCTCTGTTGAAATAGGTATTCTTAAGAGATTAAATCCTCTGTCTGCAATTGCAGCAAGAGATGTATTTAAGTCAGCGGCCCATAATCCATCAAAAACATTTGTACCAGTATTATATCCAAACCAATTTACACCTGTAAGCCAGACTTCTTTTCCGTTTTTATCAACTATTTTGTTCCCTTTTACCGAAAGCCAGTCATTTGTGCTTGTAGCAGGTACTTCTTTTGCAGAAGTATTTTGCGCAGATAGGTTATTATTGTTGTTTTGGTTATTAGAATCTTTATCATTAGAATTGTCTTTATTAGAATTATTATTTTGAGGTGAAATTTCAGAATTTTTAGATTTAAATATAGCTTTGGAAGCATCTATAGCAGATGATGAGGATATTTGAATTCCAAAGTTGATGGAGTTGTTATTAATTATATTACCTGTATTTTGATCAGGTTTGATTGTTAGTTTCCCATTGTCAATTTCAAACTTCATTCCCCAACTATTTTTTACTTCGACATCTTCAGCAACGTCAAGGGGTACAGTCCATTCGGAAATAGTTTCTGCCTGCTTGTTTGTTATTTTTCCATCCAGTTGATATATTTTTTTACCAGATTCATCCCAACTATTGCTGTTTATAAACTCAAAAAGAATACCGTCATTTGATTTGCTTTCTTCTTCAGTTTTCTGTGTTTCTTCAGGTTTTTGCATTTTTTTATATTGTGTTGTTCCGGTTTCCGTAAGTTCAATTGCATTTTGTGAAGATTTATCCGGAATTTCTTCTTTTTCATTACAAGATATAAGTCCTGTAATACATAAAGAAATGGACAAAATAAGTGTTATTATTTTACTTGATTTCATTTTTATTTCCTTTCATTTCATTTAAATTTATGTTTTTGTTGTTATTCAGTCATATGTGTAATATAGAAGTATTTTGCTGAAGTTACAGTGCAACTAGAAAGCCTGGGCAACTCCGAAGAGTCAAAACGCCTGTAAAATCGCAACTTTACATTTAGTGGCTGAATATTAACTGTTTTTTAGATAATCATTTATAAAAAATCAAATTTTAAAACTACATTATAATTTTATATTAAATAAATTTGTTTGTCAAATAAAATAATTAATATCGTAATTAATTAACTTAAATTTAAGTGTTTGTTAATTTTTATAAGTCTAATTGATTAAAATTGTATTTTTAATATCGAAAATTCTAAAAAACATTATATTTTTTTAAATAAATTTAGTTTTTATTCATTAAAATACGAAATTTTATTGAATTTTTATATTTTTATGCTATAATTAATAGTAATGAATACACTAAGAAAGAAGAGTATTATGGATAATAATTATGATGTCATTATTGTTGGCAGTGGAGTAGCAGGATTGTACGCTGCTATAAATTTACCAAAGCATTTAAAAGTGCTTATTATTTCAAAAAAGGAATTAATTTTATGCAATTCAGCCTTGGCACAAGGTGGGATAGCTGGTGTTTACAAAAGTGACAATGACAACATTCAGCTTCATCAAAACGATACCTTAATTGCAGGTGGTTTTAAAAATAATAACGAAACTCTGCAAATACTAGTTAGTGAGGCCTCACATGAAATAGGCAAAATGATTGAGTTTGGTGTAGATTTTGATAAAAACCCAGATGGAACTTTGCATAGAACTTTGGAAGGTGGACATTGTAGACATAGGATATTTCATCATAAAGATGCAACGGGCTTTGAATTAGTAACAAAATTGTT
>JAEXNS010000008.1 GCA_023439605.1 Bacillota bacterium
AAAGGTGCTATGCCAATAGGACCATTGATTCAAAAAACTGAATATAGTATAAACGAAGAAGGTCAGTTAGCAATAAAAATTTATCTAATGCGTCAATCTAATAATTATATAAATCATTTAGAAGAACCATATAAAATGGAGTCTATAATTCGTGTAAAAGATTGTATGTATGTAAGATATACAGGGCCTGAAAATAAGTTGAAATTTGCATACGATAAAATCAATCTAACAGCATTTGAAGAAGATATAGAACTATCAAATGAAAATTATACTATATTTGTAAATCAAATAGATGAGGATATAGTAGCAGATGTTTTTGTGGAGAAAATAAGAAATGAGTAAAAAGCAAATAAAAGAACTAAAAGATCTGAAAGATAGTGCTTTGTTATATGATAAAACATTGCCTTCTTTCGGATATATTATTTTAAGCGTTATAACTTTACTTTTGGTTGCAGTAATTATTTGGAGTATAAAAACTCCAAAAATGTATGTAATAAAAAGTAATGGCGTAATAGAAAGTGACAATAAGAACTACATAATGTCATCATATACAGGTGAAATAAAAGAAATGTATATACAAGAAGGCAGTTATGTAGAAGATGGTGATTTGTTATTTACAGTTAAAAGCACTGACTTGGATCTTCAAAAAGAACAAATAGAGGGTCAGTTAAAGGTGTATAAGGAAAAAATAAATGGTTTGCAAAAATTAGAAAAAGCAATAATGGATGGAGAAAATTATTTTGACATTAACATAGAAGAAGAAAGACCATATTATAATCAATATGAAACGTATTTAAGTCAAATAGGGCAAAATAAAGTAGATGCAAGTACCTATAAAAGTTATGGATATTCTGACGAACAAATAGAAGCAGAATTGAAAAAAAATTCAGCAAAAGTATCTGAAATATATTATTCAACATTAAAAAGTATAAATGATAGCATACGTCAATATGAAGACGAGGCGAAAAAAATGGAAATACAGGGCGGAGCTATTGAAAGTGGACAATCTGAATATAATGTTTTAGCAAATACTTCAGGAATAGTTCATATGATGAATAATTATAAATCAGGTATGGTAGTTCAGGCAGGTAGTGCAATAGGAAGTATAGCAAATGAAAATGATAAATATTTAGTAAATGCTTATTTAAGCGTTAGTGATATGCCTAGAACTAAAGTAGGGGATTCAGTAGAAATAGAGGTTTCCGGACTTATGCAAAGTATATATGGAACTATACCAGGAGAAATACAGTATATAGATAGCGACATGACATCTAGCCAAGATGGAAAAGAGACATACTTTAAGGCAAAAATAGCTTTAGACAATGCATATCTTGTAAGCACAAAAGGTAATAAAGTTAACATATCAAATGGAATGTCTGTTGAAGCTAGAATAAAGTATGATGAAGTTACGTATTTCAATTATGTTATGGAAGCTTTAGGAGTATTAACGAGGTAAAATATGAAAAAATTAATATTGATAACATCTCTAATTATGTATGTATTTTGCCAAAATACAATGGTATTTGCAGATGAAATTATTGAAACCGAAGAAAAGGTCACCACTATTACAGAAGCAACTGTATCGGAAAAAATAGAATATACAACCGAAATACAGGAAATAATAACACAGCCTATTCAAACGTATATTCCACAGGAGTATTCTAACAATGCTTTTGATATTACAACTGAGTATGTAGGCGTTCAAGAAATAGTTGTTTCAGAGTTTAAATCTGAGCTATTTGTAAAAGAAACACAAAATGTTTCAGCAACTGTTTTACCAGCAAATGCAACGAAAAGTACTTTATCCTATTCTTCTTCAAATAATAATGTAGCTACAGTAGATGCATTAGGAAAAGTAACAGCAGTTGGAAAAGGTAGTTGTACTATATCAGTAGAAGCTGGTGGATTTGTACACTATTTAAATTTGGATGTAAAAATTAAAACAAATGAAATATATGTGGACAAAGATTTTATCACCCTTAAGCCAAATGATGCATATAGTTTAAATGCTAAAGTTTTACCAGAAGAAGCCATTCAACAATTAAAATATAAAAGTACAGACGACGATATTATTTCAGTTGATGAAAGTGGAGTTATTACGGCTAAAAAAGTGGGAAGTGCAGCGGTAATAATATCAAATAAGGATAAAACAATATCTGTAAATGTTATAGTAAACAGTACAAGCAATATTTTAGAAGAAAATAAAAATAACGAAATAAAAACGGATGATAATGGGGATAGTTTAAAATTAGATGATGAACTTGCAGAAAAAATAAAAAACTCTACTGAAAAAAACATAGTCGTAGATGGTGAAAAGTATAAGGTAATTAGTTCAAAATCATTGAAAATGCTTTATGGTACCGATAAAAAATTAATTGTAGAATCCAAAGGGTATACTATTACTTTAAACGGTAGAGATGTAAAAAATGTAAAAAATAGTTTAAATACAGAATTAATATTTGAAGAAAATGAAAATGGAAAAAGCATTTTTATAAATAAAGATGTGAAATTACCTGGAAAAATTAAAGTGGAATTCATTGATTCAAAAAATGATTTCAAATATATGTATTTATATAACAATAATAAAAATAAATATGAAGAAATAAAATCTTTAATTTCAAAAAATACAATAGAAGTTGATTACAACGGCCAGTATTTACTTACAATCAAAAAACTACAAGGGTTTAAATTTAATTTCATTATTATTTTTTCAGCGATTATGATTATTTTAATTATGTGTGGAATTTATATTTTTATTAAGAAAAAGTATTGGTTTTGGTAAATATAATTATTTTAATTTGGTGATAACGCTTTAAGACCTAAAGCGTTATCATATAAACTTATATGGTGTACAACATATAAGCAACAAAATAAAAAATTATTTAGAGAGGATGGTCATGAATATGACAATGACTTATGATGGAACAATGGTAATGCCAAAGAATTTTGTGGTAGTTACTGAGGATGAGATGACTTATGTTGATGGGGGAGGAACTGTAAATATAACTTTTTCAAGAGATTTTTTACGTGATGTTTGTACAGCAGGATTATCTGCAGTATGTGCTATTGTAGGTGGAATTATTGGAACAGCAGGGACACCACTAGCTTCGATTGTTTTTGGAGCCGTAGGTGCTGGAATAGGATGGATTGTTGGAGGAAATATTGCTAGAACTTACATTAATTCAGACAAAAGTATTTCATTCTATTTGCCATGGAATATATCGGGGAATTATTATATTGCATAATTATTAATGTTTTGGAGGTTTAGATAAATGAAAAAACTAGTTTCAGCATTATTTTTTATAATTTTATACATCGTATTATCAATTTTAATGTCTAGGTTAATTGATAATGTTATGATTCAAGCGGTCCTTGTTGGTTTATTAGCTGCAATGTTTTTGGGGGCTTTTTTTAAGTTTAATAAAAAATAACTAAAACTGATTTATATATTTTATATCAATAGATATGGAGAAGGCTTTGGTGGATTTTCTTACAATTAGTTAAAATATATTGATGACTTATATAAATAATCAGGGTTATAAGCTTAATGTTGTAGTTTTTTGCTTTTATATTAAAATTGATTTAAAATATTAATAAAATTCTTAAAAGCTTACTGGATTTTTTGAAAATCTTAGGCTTTAAAAGTCATGAAACCTGTATATAAAGGTTTTAAATTATTTCAATTATTTATTTCATATTAGCATAAATCTTACTCATGAAATATCAATTTAATCCTTTTTTAAAACACCTTATCTTTTTTATAGATAAGGTGTTTTTGGTGTGCCCAGCATGGGCACACTCTAAAGGGTTAAAGTCCCTAATC
>JAEXNS010000146.1 GCA_023439605.1 Bacillota bacterium
GTCTATAGCGGGTCCTATAGCAAGTTTTACATTTGGGTGCAATCTTTTTACTGCCTGTGCCAAAATATGTGATGCAGTATGCCAAAATGCCTTTTTGCCCTCTTCTGTGTCAAAAGTCATTGCCTCAAAGTCACAATCTTCATTTATTACAGTTCTCAAATCACTTACAACACCATTGATTTTTACACAACATGTAGCTTTTAATAAACCCTGACTTATGTTTTTCACTGCATCCATAGCAAGTATTCCACTCTCCATTTCACGAATACTTCCATCTTTTAATTTTAAATTCACCATAAAAAATAACCTCTTTTCCAATAAATAATTGTTTATAACCTCAAAAAAGCCCCTTGAGTTCCCAAAAAAACTCAAGGGGCGATCATATGACGCTGTTCCACCCTTAATTCATGTAAATTATAAAATTTACACCTCATTAAAAACTCTATAACGGGAGTAAACCGTTGTTTATTAAACACACTCAAAGGTGGTGGATTTAGAAATAAAATTTGATTTTGCTTTCAGCCACGTCAAAATCTCTCTGATAAATTTTGTTTTTTTAAATCTTCCTTATCAACGCTTTGTTAACTTTATTAACTTTAATTTAATTATACTTTTTAAAATTTATTTTGTCAACTGATTTATCTGTATTTTATGAAAATATCTATTTCCATTTTCAATTCATGCTAAAATTAATATTATTTTCATATAAAATTTTAGGTTTTATCTAAAGTTTTATATTATCAATTTACTCATGGTCAATTGTAATTATTGAGTTATATTTTTTATCGATTTTTGATATTTCCTCTGAAATACATTTAATAAGTTCACAATCAGATAAATCAAAATCAAATGGTGCAACAATATCAAAAATTAAATTTGAATGACTTATGCCCCAAACCACACGAAAATCATGCATACTGATTTTATCTGAAACTTTATTAACAATATCATTTATTAAAACTTTAAGTTCATTAGTTTTTAAATCATTTGTAACAACAGGATCAAGATGAATTACAAGATTTATACTGTATTCTCTTAAAAAATCACGTTCAATATTGTCAATAATATCATGGCTTATCATTATGTCCTGTTCTGCACAAACTTCACAATGCACTGTTGCAAAACATCTTGCCACTCCATAATTATGAACGATTAAATCATGAAGTCCTATAATTCCATCATAACTTAGAATTTTCTTGTTAATGTTATCAACAAGCTCCTTTGATGGTGCGTTACCAAGCAACGGACTTACTGTTTCTTTAACTAGATTTATTGCTGTTATTGTGATTAGTCCTGCAACAACCAGCCCCATATAACCATCTAAATCAAATCCTGTCAATCTTGTTAATATAACCGCTACAAAAACAGCAGATGTAGCAATAATGTCATTTCTACTATCAATAGATGTAGCCAACAAAGTAATAGAGTCAATAGTTTTACCTATTTTACGATAAAATAAATACTGCCACAACTTGATTAAAATTGAGATTATAAGCATTACTAAAGCTATAACGCTGAAGTTAGATTCTTGTGGGTGTAATATTTTTTCTATTGATGCTTTACCCATTTGAAATCCCAAAAATAATACAATAAAAGAAACAACTAATCCTGCTATGTATTCCATCCTTGCATGTCCATAGGGATGTTTTGAATCGGCTGGTTTACCAGAAATTTTAAACCCAACAAGTGTAACCAATGCAGAGCCAGAATCAGACAGATTGTTAATTGCGTCCGCTGTTATGGATACACTGTTAAAAATAATGCCTACTGTGATTTTAATAAAAAAAAGCAGAAAATTTGAAGCTATTCCAACAATGCTTGCAAATTTCCCATATCGTTCACGTATCTTAAATTTACTTTCATCTTCGTAATTCTTCATAAATATTTTAATTAATAGCCCTGTCAAAATTACACCATCTTTCATAAATTATTCAATGCATCAATTATGATTGCAATATGTTTGATTAATCATATTATCATATTATTATTTAATTGTCAATTTATTTTTTATATTTTTAGGTCATAATATACCAATCAGCTTTTCTCAAACGTAAAATAATCCCCTTAAGTATTCACAAAGCTTCTGTGTCTACTCTAAGGGGATTATATCATTTTACGGCTGGGGTTGATTTTATAATATCATCACATTTTACGAATATTTTGATTCTTTAAAATATTTAAATTAAAGTACTATATTTTAGAATAATAATCACATTTTAGCTTTTAATCATTCAAAACCCAAAAACCAATAACGCTTTATTTTAAAAACTATCTATATCTCTGCGTATCGTTACTTCAATTAGTTTATCATCTTCATCAAATGCAATATAAACAAAAACCGCTGTGTGAAAAGGACCATAAAATTCTCCAAGTTCCACAAACATTGATTTCACACCAACAACCCGACTTTCAGAAGCAGATTTTTCACGCCTAGCCAGTCGATCCTCAGTCGCAAAAGCTGTCGCACCCGCTCCATCATAAATACATAACCCATGCTCTGTATCTAACTCTTTAATTTTCCAGCCCTTGTCATCGATTATTTCAAGCACTTCATCCCAGCTAGTTCCAACTGGGACTTTTCTATAGAAATAACTGCGAACTGCTTCATTAGGACGACTAATCGGAACAGTAAGCAACTGAATTCCAAATGCCACAAACGGCAACAATATTAAAGAAACCATAACTATAACTATAATCTTTATGACTTTTTTAAACTTTTTTTTCATTATTATTCATCAACTCCAAAATAAGATTTTTTAAGCGGATACTGATAGCCTGGAACATTATATTCTGGCTTTCCTAAATCATCAATATTAGAAGCAATTAGCAATCCAGCTGCATATGAATTGGAGTTTTGCTCACTTTCATGATAGAACTCACTCCCCACGCATATATAAAATATAGATAGCATAGAGCAATTTTTAGGGGTTGTTATAGTACCTTGTAATTATTTCATCTTTACATAACACAATTTCTATATAGTCAAATTCGATTTTTTTGTCATTCAAATCTGCAACATATTTTTCATAGCTATTGAATACATTTTCATCATCATATGTTAAAGGAGTGCTTGATAAGCCACTAACTCTTTTAGCAATTCCATCTGTAGAAATAATTTTATTCACCTTTTTTTCTTGAATATCAATATAAAAATCAATTGTATTAGCAAATCCCGCATCATTTTTAACATATTCACCTAAATATTGTAAATAAATCGTGTCTGATTTATCATTTTTGCCCTTTCCCATGTGATATTTAACATAAACCAAATTTAAATCTTTTAATTTAGTATAATCATAAACCATTTTATCTAATTGACTTTCTAAATCAACTATATTATATACATCATCATTCAAATCTATAGAAACATTATATGTATTATTTGTATATTTCGCCCAATCTTCATCAGTACATGAAAATAAAAATATCAAAGATAAAGCCCATATTATGATGTTAATCTTTTTCATAAATTCCACCTTATTTTTTAAATCATTACTTAAACTTCTTACCATATCTTAAATAATAACATAATTTAGCCATATTTGCAATGGAATTTTTATTATTTAATCAGAAACCCCAGCCATATTTTACAGCTGGGGTTGATGTTTTTATAAATTTTATTTATGTAAGGATGTCTATTATATATGTGTTACTGAACTATTTCACAATTAGGCAGTTTCTCCTTCAACAAATTGATCATTTCAACTGAAAAAGATTTCGGACAGTCAAGTAATTTTAAATTGTTAAAGTCATCAAAAACAGCTAGTTCTTCAACACTACACTCTTCATCTCCAGAAAACACAATTTTTTTTGCATCAGATAACGGTCTTAAAACTGAAATATCCTCAAGTTCCAAATCATCGAAATACAAAAAATCATATGCATTTTCTTCTTTTAGTCCATTTTGAAAATCATAATTGTA
>JAEXNS010000148.1 GCA_023439605.1 Bacillota bacterium
GGATAGAAGACATTCATAAAACATACATTTCTGCAGGTGCAAATATAATATATACAAACACATTTGGTGCAATTAGATACAAGCTAGAAGAGACCGATAAAACTACCGAAGAAGTAATCACCGAAGCTATTAAAATAGCAAAATCCGCTTGTAAAGGAACAGATACGCTTGTGGCTCTTGATATCGGTCCTATTGGTCAACTTTTAGAGCCTACTGGTTCGCTGTCATTTGAAGAAGCATATGATATTTTCAAAGAACAAATTATTGCCGGAAAAGATGCCGATGTAATTGTTTTTGAAACTATGACTGATTTATATGAAATTAAAGCTGCAGTATTGGCCGCAAAAGAAAATTCATCTAAACCAGTATTATGTACTATGACTTTTGAGCAAAACTTAAGAACATTTACCGGATGTAGTATTTCTTCCATGGCAATGACTTTACAGGGGCTCGGTGTAGATTCTTTGGGATTAAACTGCTCTTTGGGTCCAAAGGAATTACTACCAGTAGTAAAGGAACTTGTAAAATGGACATCTATCCCCGTAATCGTAAAACCAAATGCAGGTCTACCTAATCCGGAAACAAACACTTACGATATTTCACCACAAGAATTTAGTGATTATATGATAGAGCTATCTAAACTTGGTGTTAAAATATTTGGTGGTTGTTGTGGTACTACTCCAAAATTTATAAAAAGTCTCACTGATACATTTAAAAATATAGAATACACACCAAACACTTCTTTTGAAGAAGTTTCAGCCATTTGCTCACCTTCAAATACTGTAATTATAGATCAACCTAGAATTATTGGAGAAAGAATAAACCCAACAGGTAAAAAAGTATTTAAAGAAGCCTTAAAAAACAATGATATAGACTATATTTTAGGTCAGGCTATAGAACAAATTCATGCTGGTGCAGATATTTTAGATGTAAATGTAGGTTTACCAGATATAGACGAAAAAAACATGATGATAACAGTTGTAAAAAAACTGCAAAGCATCGTTGATGTGCCCTTACAAATAGACAGTACCATTCCAGAAGTCCTAGAATCAGCTTTGCGTATTTACAACGGAAAGCCAATTGTAAACTCAGTAAACGGAGAAGAAGAATCTTTAAATTCTGTATTGCCTCTTGTTAAAAAATACGGTGCAAGCGTTGTAGGATTAACCCTTGATAAAAATGGTATACCTGCAAAAGCCGAAGACAGGGTAAATATAGCTGAGAAAATCATTAACAAGGCCATGTCTTTAGGTATAAAAAAATCAGATATTTACATAGATTGCTTGACTTTGACTGCTTCCGCTGAACAGTCTGGAGTCATGGAAACTTTAAAAGCTTTAAAAATGGTACGTGAAAATTTTGGTGTACAGACTGTGCTTGGAGTTTCAAATATTTCTTTTGGACTACCAAACCGAGAACTTGTAAACCATAACTTTTTAACCATGGCATTAACCTACGGTTTAACTTTACCAATAATAAATCCAAACGTCGAATCAATGACTGGTGCGGTAAGAGCTTATAAGCTTCTAAAAGGAATAGACAAAAATTCCGTTGAGTTCATTAAGTCATATGGAAATCAACAAAATACAAAAACCACTGCTGAAAAAAGTTCAACTATAGATATTTTTTACGCTATTGAAAATGGTCTAAAAAATGATGGAGCAAAAATAACAGAAGAACTATTGAAAACCCTTTCACCAATGCAAATTATAAACGAAATGTTAATACCTGCACTAGATAAGTCAGGCAATTTATTTGAAAAGGGAATTATATTTTTACCACAACTTATTTTATCGGCCGAAGTTGCACAAGCTGCTTTTGAAGTCATAAAAAAACATATGATAAAGGAAAACAACGCACCTGTAAGCAAAGGTAATATAGTTTTGGCAACTGTAAAAGGTGATGTTCACGATATAGGCAAAAATATAGTAAAGGTTCTACTTGAAAATTACGGCTACACAGTTATAGACTTAGGAAAAGATGTTGAGTATCAAGCTGTTGTTGATGCAGTTATAGAGCACAAATCAAAATTAGTAGGCTTATCTGCACTTATGACAACAACTTTAAAATCCATGGAAGAAACTATAAAATTAATTAAGTTAAATAATTTAGATTGCAAAATAGTTGTTGGCGGTGCAGTTTTAACCCCTGATTATGCTATTAAAATCGGCGCAGATTTTTATGCAAAAGATGCAAAGGAATCTGTGGACGTTGCAAAAAAAATATTGGGATAAATCAATAATTTAGGAGCTAAGGTAATGAAATATATTTTTTTATGTGTAGTTTTTACTATTACGATGGCTTTATTGCCATCTTGCAATAAAATTGAAGACCATGCCGAAATAATTCAAACAACTACTACAGAAACAACAACTACTAAAACTACTACGGCAACAACAAAAAAAATCACTACCACAAAAGCTACAACTACCGAAATAACAACAACCAGTATAACTTCAGACACAACCACTGTATCAACTAATATAGACGAACTAAATAAATTAAGTGCAATAGATACAGTAAACTATCAAATACAAGCTGTTCCGTATGTTGCTTGGACTGAAATAAATTTAGATAAAACTATGTACACAAAACAATTGACCCTTGGATATACATATGCCTTAACTACGTCTAGTGCAAATATGGTTTATGATTTAGGTTCAGCTTTAAACGTAATTGCTCGAACCAGTACCGGATATTACAGAATAAAAGGTGATATATACATACCTTGTGAGTTTTTAAGCGATACTATTCCTGAAAATGTAAACAACCCAACTAGTCAAGCTATATATCAACCCGCTGTAACAACTACCGTAACTTACGCATACACCGAAGCTTATACCTATGATTATAGTTATGATTCCACCTATAATTATAATGAAACTTATTACTATGATGATTACAGCAATGAAACATATAATGATTATGCTTCAAATAATTATTGGTAAAAAACACTCATGTATAAAAGAGAAACCCCAGCCATAAAATATGGCTGGGGTTGATGTTTTTATAAATTTTATTTATGTAAGGATGTCTATTATATGTGTTACTGAACTATTTCACAATTAGGCAGTTTCTCCTTCAACAAATTGATCTTTTCAACTGAAAAAAATTTCGGACAGTCAAGCAATTTTAAATTGTTAAAGTCATCAAAAACAGCTAGTTCTTCAACACTACACTCTTCATCTCCATAAAACACAATTTTTTTTGCATCAGATAACGGTCTTAAAACTGAAATATCCTCAAGTTCCAAATCATCGAAATACAAAAAATCATATGCATTTTCTTCTTTTAGTCCATTTTGAAAATCATAATTGTA